>CAZDHC010000013.1:0-44552 GCA_964505225.1 uncultured Bdellovibrio sp.
AGATCAAAGTGAATTTGCTTCTTACAAAGAAGGGGCAGAGCTCTACAACAAATGCGTCAGTCTTTCAGATGAATTGATGTCGACATTGGGCTCAGTGGGAAATGCTTGGGACATTGTCAACAATTCGGCCATCGGAGAATTTGGTTCCATTGAGCGATCGCCGGCGATCGCATCTTATTCAGGCCTTTTGAGTTTGCACAGTCAAATCGGAAATCAATCCCATGTGATGGTGGCGGCGTTGATTTCAAATCTTGGAATGCTTGATTTGAATCCTCGAATTACCAAAAAAATACGCCAAGGTGCGCAGGTTGAAGACTTGCACGAGGAAGACCGGAAAGATTACTTGAATCATCCCACTGCCAGTTTAAATAAAGCTCTTGCTAGGAAATTACAAATACCCGAAGAAGTGAAACATATTATCTTATGCACTCATGAGAGGGTCGATCAAAAAGGCTTTCCAAATCGACCAAGACCAGAAAAAATTCCGATGGAATCCATGATCGTGCAATTCTGTGAACGAATAGATCAGCATTCATTGGTAAAAATGGGGCAAGAGCGTCCAGATATGAATCAAGTAAAGAAGAAGTTGATCAGCACTGAAGCCATGGCTGGTGCGTTCAGTTTTCTATTTGTTGAAAAAGTTAAAAAATACATCGACCAGATTTAAGTTAAACCAAGTTTTGATTTTAGCTCTTCGATTTTCATATTTCGAATCATCAATGTTTTATTTTTCGACTTGTCACCCTTGAGCAGTTCAATTCGGCGTTGGGGGATGTCCAAGACCTCGCTGAAGAATTCCATAATCGTATCGTTGGCTTTTCCCTCGACTGGTGGAGCTTTAATTTTGATTTTGAGGTGACCATTGTATTCGCCAATGATCATAGATTTGGGAGCATTGGGTTGCACAAAGAGGGAGATTTTAACTCCCTCTTCTGTCTGCGTGAACATTTTTAACGAGCTGCTAACGGGGAGACAGCTGTATTTCGAGTCTGATTTGAATTGTGGCTGTTATTGCTGTTTTGATCTTGATCCAAGCTCACATTTGGCAAGCCAATCGAAGGCATATATTTTTCGCCTTGATCTAAAAGCGTCAAATGAGCTTGAGCTAAAGCTTTTAGGTTCGCTTCAAACTGCATGCGAGCGCGTTTTAAATCCGATAAATCTTGGTAAGATTTTTTCAATGAATCGCGAGAATCTCTGGTGATGATTTCCGCTTTTTGTTGAGCATCAGCGATAATAAGTTTTGCTTCGCGTTCAGCGTCGACTCGCAAACGATCGGCCATTTGGCCAGCCGTCGTGATAGTGGATCTTAAAACTGAATCTCGATCTTTGTGGTCATTTAATTGCAATTCTTTTTCGCGAACTAACTCTTTCAATGAGTTTCTTTCGTGAATTAAGGCTTCCATTGTTGCAGCAATTTGTTGAAGGAAGTCGTTCACTTCGGCTTCATCAAGGCCTAACATTTTTTTGCCAAAATTTTTGTGAGCAATATCCACTGGAGTGATCTTCATAAGCTTCCTCCTTGAAGCAAAAGTAAAAATCTAACACTTATATAGAATATCGGGGATTATGATTCTTTCGCAAGTTCTTGGTTGCGCAAAGCTGCCTTCTCGAAGGAAATGCGCAGCGCGCGTTCAATTTCGAGCTCCCGCATAGACTGAAGTCCAGCTGCGGTGACTCCCTTTTTCGAAGTTACCTTTGCCAAAAGTTCCTCAAGGGGTGTTCCGCGACTTTGTTCGGCCAACATCGAAGCGCCTAAAAAAGTTTCAACTACCATTTGTTTTGCAATTTCAGGATCAAAACCACGTTCCATGACCCATTCGTGAAAGTAAGTCATCAATTCAAAAACAAAACCTGTTCCACTAGCGCAGGCAATGGTCAATGCTTCGAATTGTTCTTCGTCTTCAACTTTGAACGTCGCGCCCAAGGCCAAACACAAATCTTCAATGACTGTCTCTAGAGCTGGATCTTGCTTTTTTGTGACGTAACCTAAAACTCCACGACCGATCAGCGATGGAGTGTTGGGCATCAATCGAATGATTCGGCAGTTTGGTAATTTTTTTTCTAATTGGCGCAAAGTAATGCCAGCGGCAAGGCTAATGACGATTTGCCCATCACGAAATGCCGAGCTAATCGGGTCAATGGCAGCAGACAAATCTTGCGGCTTCATTGCTAAAATGACGACATCCGAGCTGTCGATCAGTTCTTCATTGTTGGGGCAAGAGTTGAATCCGAAAAATTCAGAAGCTTTTTGTAATTTTCCCTGGGAACGATTTGTCGCAAAAATGGCCTTAGGTGCCACCACTTTGCTTTCTACAATTCCTTTGATCATAGCTTGAGCCATATTGCCCACGCCAATAAAGCCAATCTTATATGGAAGCGCCAAGCGAGTCTCCGATTTTGGATAATAGGATCGTGCTGAGGATTTATCTTCAGAAGGCTGTCGATCTTGAATACGGTTGATGACAGAGTATAGCACAGATTTATTGTTTCATTGGATCTGCAAATATAGCAATAGAAATTTTAAAAGACTTTTTGATCTGAACTATAAGCTTCTTTCACCAAATAAAATCGTGCCTATGCGAACGATGGTCGCACCTTCTTCGGCAGCAACAAGAAAATCTGAGCTTGTTCCCATCGAAAGCTCTGTTGAATTTGGAAAATCCTGAATGATTTGGGAATTGATTTGAAATAGGCGTTTAAAAAAAGGTCGGCTTAAATTGGCCTCTTCAAAAAGAGGGGGCATCGTCATCAAGCCGCAAACTTGAATGGAATGGAGCACTTTCAATTTTGGCAAGACTTGATCCAGTTCAGATTCTAGAAAACCACCTTTGGTTTCTTCTTTGGCAAGATTGACCTGTAAAAGAACCTTTTGCTTAAGACTCAGCTCCTGGCATTTTCGGTTCATTTTTTCTAATAGTTCAAGTGAATCCATAGAATGAATCAGTTCAAATCGACCCAGAACTTGATTCAGTTTCTTTGATTGCAGGTGGCCGATCAAATGCCACTGAATTTGGGAATCGGCAGTATTTGAAAGATCTGCAAGCTCAGATTGCTTGGTGAGAGCTTCTTGCACATAGTTTTCGCCAAAAAGTCTTTGACCCTCTTGGTGCAAGTCTCTAATTTTTTGGGTCGGTTGTAATTTGGAAACGGCCAAAATTTTGGTATTGGGGTTAGCAAGCTTCAAATCTGACTGAATTTTTTTAAGAGTCGACTTCACTTAATCCTTATAACCAAACGAGAAGGGGTAAACAACCGTCAGTTTTTCATTTTTAGGTGCCGGGGGGAATTTGCCTTTGGAAATCTGAGTGCAGACGCATTGGTCGACCGCTGGCATTTCCATAGTTGATTCTTTGATGTTGCATTGAGCAACTTTGCCTTTGTCATCAACTTGAAAAGCCGCCACAACTTTTCCCTTGAGATCAATTTTGTTTTTCAAGTTATCGACGTAACAATCAATGATTTGAGGTTTGATCAATTTGATGGCTTGGGGAACTGTTGAAATAGAGTTCTTTTTGGTTGATTTGGTCACCTTTTTTTTAGGCGAGGCGCAGGCCGCAAGCAAAGCCAAAAATGTCGTTAAAAGTAAAGACGAAAAAAATCGCATTTTCATACTGTTTAAATCCTAACGAAGTCTTGGGAAACTTGCCACCTTCATTTGAGGTCGTGTTGGACCTTAATCGGATATTTGGGTTTGACAGGAGCTTTGCTTTTGGAAATGATTTTCTCGCGTGGAAAGAAATCCAGATATCCCTTTTACTTATGCTTACTCTCAACCTGAAGAATATCATTTCTCGATAGATTCGATCGAAATGGCTTGGGAAGTTCATCAAAGAATTTTAGAAAAAGAAAATGACGGACAGACGGGCATCGGCAATTGGAATTGTCTTGATCTTTGTGCCGGCTGTGGAGTGATTGGTTTCGACTTGAATTTTCACAACTCAAACCTAAAAAACTGGGATTTTGTTGAGGTTCAGGAAATTTATAAGTCCCATTTTGAAAATAACCTAAAGCTGGTTCAACAAAAGCCGACAAAACCGAAGTTGTCTTTGGTTTCGGTGTCCTCTTCGGGTACATCGAGCAGTGCCAGTTCAAGCCAGGGAAATTTCAATTTTTTGAATTTCAATTATGAAAAATTGATTGAAGATGAAAATTATCACAACAAATATCAGTTAATCGTTTGCAATCCACCTTACTTTCAGCCGGGGCAAGGCAAGATGTCTCCGTCAGAATTTAAGAATCGATGTCGTTTTTTTCTTGATTCTTCGTTCGAAAGACTGATTGAATCGATTTATCAAAGTCTTGCCATGGATGGTGAGGCTTTCCTTTTGGTCCGAGATCTTGAAGATCACCAAATTGATATGCTCGCAGAGCTTCGTCGATTCACTAAAAATAAATTGAAAGTTGAAAGTCGAGGAATGATCAGGGGTACCTTTTTGATCATGTTGTATAAGTAATGTTAGAATTCATCACTTCTCTTAAGCCATCAGCGATTGCTCAAAAATCTTGGCAAGATTCAACTGTCGAACAACGATTTCAGATTTTGCAATCAGTGGGGCTAGTCATTCAGCGGGATGAACAACAAATTGCGCTGGAGCTGGCAAAAGATCAAAACCTATCTTTAGAATTTGTTTTGAAAAATGAAGTTCGTCCCGCGGCCAAAGCCTTCTTGGGTTTAAAGACGGAGGCCTTGCTTAAGGGCCACTTTTTGCCATTGGGTTTGATCTCAATTTTATTACCTCGGTTTTTTTCATTTCGCTTGGCTTGCGAGAAACTGGCGGAAGGGCTTTTGGCCGGAAACGCCTTTGTCATTAAAACATCGCCTAAAAATGTTGTTACAGGCAAATTGCTAAGACAAGTATTGAAGTCGACACAAATTCCAGCAGGTTTGGTCAATGTCTTTGATGGAGATCGTGAGCTGGGTCAGCTTTTAGTAAGTCATCCGGCGGTAAAAGGTGTGATAGCCATGGGGCGGGCAAGTGTGGTGGACAAAATTAGAATTGAAGCCATCACCTCTTGGAAAAAAGTCCAAATCTACGGTGGATTTCATAACTCAGCATTAGTGTTGCCTGATGCGGATTTGGATTTGGCAGTTTCTAGTTTGATGGAAAGTTGCTTTCGAGGCATGGGGCAACTGCCTTGGAATATTCAAAATATTTTGGTAACTGAAAACCATCAGAAAGAATTTCAAGAAAAATTTGTAAAGAAAATTGTAGCAACTAAATTTTCCAAAGGTCCTTCAGATTCGGAATTGTTTTCTAAATTTCCTATTTCAGCAAAACCAAGGATTGAAGAACTTTGGCAAAAAGCTAAGGCTGAAACTGGCACCGTCTTGTCTGGTGGGCAAATCGAAGCAGAAGGTTCCGAATTAAAAGTCTATCCAATGGTGATTCGGGATTTATCTCACTGTTCGACTTTGCAGCAGGATTGGATTGGCGCTCCTTTGATTTTAATAAATCCCGTGAAGTACGCTCATGAAATGGTCAAGTGGACGAACACTTCCTATTATGGAATGGTGGCTCAGGTTTTTGGCTCAGATGAGAAGGTTCAAAAATTTGGATCGCAATTGCTGGTGGGCTCGGTCTTAGGTCCAGATTGGATCGAAGGCTTGGACAAAATTCCAGCAGGGCACCGGCAGTCATCCTATGGAAACATGGGCTCGATGGCCTTTGAGGATTTTTTCAGTCAAAAAGTTGTAATGTAAAAAATGGATGAATCAAAAAACTGACGGCAGTCAGATAAAAACACAAAAAACTGACGCTGAATCAGTTGAGTGTATAATTTTTGGCGCGAGTTCTAAGGTCACATTGTGGGCAGTAGGCTTCTTCTTTAATTTCTGAACCCTCGTCGGCGCGTATATGTCGTAGTTCTAAAACGCTTGAACACAATACGCAGTTGTTGTGAGCCTGAACAAATTCACGATGAGTTTTAGTTTCAATTTTTTCGAAGTACTGTACCTTGCCAAGTTCCATTTCTACATCCTTTGAGATTATTCAAAGAATGTGTAATGCAAAGTGCAGACACAGACCGAAGTCTTAAGGAACGTGCCTTAAGATCGCGATGTTGGTCGGGGTTGGTGTTGTGTCTTCTGCGGTGTCTGTGCTGGCCAGGCCAATCTGCTTCATCAGTTGGGCTTTTTGCTCTTCTAACAAAACATCGACGACCTCGTTGGCATCCAGTTCGTAAACCATGATGAATGACTTCAAGGACTTAATTGGCACCCTAGAAATTCCTCGCTCAATATTAGAAATAAACTGGGGCGAGCCGTAGCCAAGTTTAGCGGCTACCTGGGCTTGCGTGAGTCCTTTTTGTTCGCGTTTTCCTTTTAAGAAATTGCCCAATCTTTTTTCTGTCACAAGGCCCCCATTTTTTCATTACCTACGCGATTACTAATCTATTTATCGCGACTACTAATCAGTTAGCTGCGATTACTAATCGACGCTTGTTCATAAATTATAATGGTTGGGTGGGCTAAAACCGAGATCTTCAGCATAGTTTCACATTCGAGGATCAAGGTGAGACGAAATTAATAGAATCTTTAGGAGCCAAGTTTCTCGTAATTGGTCATCAAAGACTCTTCGCTTTGATGTTTTTCAAATCCCAATTGGATCAATTGCGAGATCAGTTCTTGGTATTGAATGCCACTGGCCTCCCACATTTTTGGGTACATGCTAATAGCGGTAAAACCTGGGATCGTGTTGACCTCATTGATCATCGCAATGCCGTCTGGTTTTAAGAAAAAGTCCACTCTTGATAAACCGTCGCAACCCAAGACCTGAAAGGTTTGAACGGCAATTTTTTGCATTCGTGCTAAAACATCACTTGGGATTTGTGCTGGAATTTGCAAAGTGGCACCGTTTTCATCAATGTATTTTGCCTCGTAAGAGTAAAATTCATGAGTAGGCGTTACTTCGCCAGCAACGGAAGCTTTTGGATTGTGATTGAGGCCTAAAACTGAAATTTCAATTTCGCGACCTTGAATAAATTCTTCGGCTAGAATTTTGTGGTCGTACAAAAAGGCATCTTTTAAGTGAGTTTTAAAATCGTCGGCTGATTTGATCTTGTGAACTCCGACTGAAGAGCCGGCATTTGCTGGTTTGATGAAAAAAGGAGTTCCTAAATCTTTTGCTAAGACCTCATAAGTTTGCGGCATATGAGAATAAATGACCTGATATTTTGCCGCAGGAATTTTGGCCTCTATCAAAAGTCGTTTCATCACTTCCTTGTCCATGCCAACTGCTGAGCCTAAAACTCCGCAGCCAACAAATGGAAGATTTGCCATTTTAAATAAACCTTGGATGCAACCATCTTCGCCAAAGGTTCCATGTAATACTGGAAAGGCAATGTCTACTGAAGAAGTTTTTTTGCTTTCTAGGCTAAACAATTCGGGGCGTCCCTTCATGCACACTAAAGAGACAGGGTCAGCCATTGGTGGAAGGGACTTATCGCTCAGAGCTTTAATTTGCTCGAATACAGAAACATCTGGAAACTGATACCAGGTCCCTTCGCGACTGATTCCAATTAAAATCAAATCAAATTTAGATTTGTCTAATGCTGCGGCAACATTTTTTGCCGATCGTAAAGAGACTTCGTGTTCTGCTGATCTACCACCAAATAGGATTGCGACTTTTTTCTTCATGGCAAAATTATGCCATTTCAATGAACTCTTTGACTAGCCCAGAAATTCCTTGAAAGACTTCATGCGGCTTTGCAGCGCCATACATATAGGCCGGAGTGGTGATCACTTTGTTTTCGCGATCTGTAATATAATCAGTGACGGGGCAGCTCTCGTGTTGCGCCCCAGTTTTTTTAATTTCTGAAATGGTTTCATCGTCATCACCAATCGTAATTGTGACGCCTTTTTCTCCAAGTGCTTTTGCCAGAAGAACTGGCGCAATGCATATGGCAGCGATTGGTTTAGATTGATCGTGAAATGAGAGGATTGTTTTTTCGACCATTGGCAACAGTGAAGCCTTCGAGCCTTTTTCGGCCCAATTGCACAAATGAATTGCAGCGCCGGAGCCGCCAGGAAAAGCCAACCCATCATAACGATCTGGATTTAAATTTTTAATATCTTGAATTTGGCTTCTGGAAATTCGAGCAGACTCGATCAACATATTTCTTTTTTCATTTAATGGTGAGTTGCTCAGGAAATTTTTAGGAGTGAATTCTGTGTCGGGAGCAAAAAAATCAACAATAGCATTGTGTTGGGAAAGAGCAATCATCAGGCTGACGGCCTCAGTGATTTCTGTGCCGTCTTTATTTCCACATCCTGAAAGGATAACTGCAATTTTTCTTTGAGTTGGTTTCATGGCCCAACAATATTACATTCCGAATTGAAAGTCTCTCATAATGGCGCATTGAAGAATTGGAACGGTTTGTTTTTGACCACCATTGTCGATTTCCAACCACACTTGCGCGCAAGTTTGGTATTGATTGGTCATATAAAGTTCTTCCATGCTGTCCCAGTCATGAATATAGGTCGGGATATCTGGGCTATAGATAATTTGATAGGCCGTTTTGGTGCCATGAACGTCACTGTCCCAAACGACTCGGTCAAATGTGACCCTTAAATATCTTAATCCAAGATCGCATTTTAGAACGCCGCCACAATTGGGATGTGATTTCACAATTTCGGGAGTTGGCATTAAACCCTGTTCCCGTTTTAAGTTGTGATAGGTCACTCGAAGTGGTGATTTGGCATCTAGCTTTTTCAAAGATTGAATCGACAAAGCGGGTTTATTTTCGCTCAGTGCTTTCGCAATTTTTTGATTTAAAGTGAGGTTGGCGGTGGTCGCACCAGAAATCGCAGTTGGAGCCCGATCTTTTCCGATGGCGAGGCTGTAAGTTTGGGTCGATTGTTGCCAGTTTCCATGTAGAAGTTCTTTCATGTCCACCTTGAAAGAAAGGTTTACTTGATCTGGTTTGTCTTCATAAGCGACAACCTGATCTAGTCTTTGAGAAATCGTCGTGGGAACTTGAGTGTCAATCACTTGAGTTTCATCAATTGAAACATATTGGTTCTTTTTGATGCTCAAAGGATCCATTGGGGCATCAGAGCTGATTGCTTTCTGAATGGATTCTATTGTGGCTTCGGGGCCATAGTTCGGAGTCAAATTTGGTGGTTTCATACAACCTACAAATCCAAAAATAACCAGAGGCAATCCAATTGCCAAAATTGAATAGATCATCATTTTTTTCATATCGAGTCCCAACCCCAAATCCAAAGCGGAAGCGGTAAAAATTTTTCCAATGTGTTTCTTGTGTTTTCCTGTAGATGTGGAATCTCAATCGCAGGACCAAAAAGAATTTTAACTAAATCGCGATCATCAGAAATCAAAACTTGATCAGCTCCGATTCCAAAGGCCGTGTCATTGCCTCGTTTTTCAAGTACTAAATCAACGACACCTAAGGTTCTGGCCGCTCGTTTTATTTTTGCAAATAGCGAATTGCTATCAACAATTCGAATCATGCCTAGAAATCCTTGGTTCAAGACCACTCCAGGAATCGCCGCAACTTTGTTGATCAAGTTGTGGGCATGGGCTGGGGAAATCAATGTGAACGATGTGCCTTTTTCTTTTCGAATATGGGAAAAAAGAGAAATAAGGTGAGAAACAGCTCCGCCCCACTCGTGAATGTAGCCAGTTAAGTCCGCACCTTTGCCTTCAATCGCGTAAGCGACAAGTTGGCCAGTGCTATCCCAGGCGGTGTAGGTGATCGTCTTTGGAATTTGCAAAAACTTTCGAAAGTCTTCGGTCGTTCGCACTGAAGTGACAGTGTGTTGATTGTAAAGTCGCTGAATGGCCTCGGCAGAAACTTGAGAGGACTTCATGATTTTAAGGTGAGCAGTTGGAGCTGCGAACTCTTGTTCAAATACGAATGAAATTTCAGAGCCACCCAGTTCAAAATTCATTTTGCTATAAAAGTCGTAAAGGTTTGTCCAAAGCATGGCAATGTCGCACTCTTGTCGTGCGCATTCAGCCAGGCATTCTTCCATAATTTTTTTGCTGTATCCTTGATTGCGGTGATGACTTTCGGTGACCACGCTGCCAATGGCTCCAACTTTAAAATTCACTAGTGGAGAACGAACAATCAAAGGTTTGATTACGGCATGGGAAAGAACCTTTTCGTTTTCAGTGATAATTCTAATATTATGTATATTCGATGGTCCAAGAGCTGTTGGATATTCGGTGGCCAAAGACCATTGAGCATCAGGTCTCAACTCTTGATTGAGAAAAGTCATAACATTAGAATATTCCGCTTCACGGGGACTGCGGGGACCTTCCATGATCACCTCCAACCCCTTCATTTTAGCGGGAAATGGCGCTCCGTCTTAGGCCAGTTTGGTGAGAATTCATGAATCAGGACCTGGACCGGCGTCAGAGGGGCTTTTTTTACTGGACCAACCTCTGGACACGGGGGAAAAAAGCCGCTAGATTCTGCAAAATTGAGGTGAGAAATGGCTGACATATCACAAAAGTGGAAAGACAACGTAGAAGGTAAGGTTTTTGTAGATCAAACCTGTATCGCTTGTGATGCTTGTGTTTTAAGTGCACCTAGCAATTTCAAAATGCATGAGGAAGACGGTCACGCTTATGTTAGCAAACAACCGACAACTCCCGAAGAAGAAGCAGCCTGCAAAGAAGCGATCGACGGCTGCCCAGTCGAAGCCATCGGCAAACAAGACTAAGCTTAAAGTTCAAACTAAAAAGTCAGCAGATTCCAAGCAGGTCTTAGGCTTGTTCGCACGCTATTATCCTGATGCTCATTGCGCTTTGAATTATGAAACTCCTTTTCAGCTGCTGATTGCGACTGTTTTATCGGCTCAATGTACGGATGAGCGGGTCAATAAGGTGACCCCAGCTTTGTTTTCCGAATTTCCAGATGCGCTTTCAATGAGTCTGGCGCCATTAGCTAGACTTGAAGAGTTGGTTCGATCGACCGGCTTTTATAAGAATAAAGCGAAAAGTTTGAAATCAGCTTCGATGGACCTAGTTTCAAAACATAAAGGCCAATTGCCCCAAAATTTAGATGATCTGGTTTTGTTAGCGGGGGTTGGTCGCAAGACTGCCAACGTGGTATTGGGAAATGCTTTTAACATAACAAGTGGGGTGGTGGTGGACACCCATGTGACAAGACTGTCGCAAAGGTTCGGCTGGACCAAGTCGGATAATGCTGTGATCATTGAGCGAGAACTGCAAAAGATTGTCCCTGAAAAGAACTGGATCATTGTCTCTCATTGGATGATTGAGCATGGTCGGCAGGTTTGTAAGGCCAGAAAACCTCAATGTGATCGCTGTTTTCTATTTGAACACTGCCCCAAAAAGACTGTGAACTAGATCAAAGCTCTTTTGACCTTCAAAAGGAAAGCAGGTTTAATTGACCTATGTTCACAGCTTTTTTTGAATCCGTAAAATATGTCGGGCATCTTTTGCCAATTTCCTTTTTAAGAGTTTTTTTAGGATATTATTATCTTGAACAAGCCTTGCATCAGTTTCGTGGCGACTACCTTTCGCGACCAAAACTGGCGGCGCAAATTACGGATATTTTGCCAACATTACAAACTGCAGGTTGGTATCGAAATTTTTTAGAGGTCGTCGTGATCCCAAATTGGCAAGTTTTTGCGTTTGCAATTTTGGGGTTGCAGTTTGCGATCGCTGTTTCTTATATCATTGGTTATGTGGTTCGCCCGATGGCCTTAGTGGGAGTTTTGCTTTCCTTCAATTTAATGATTCTTTCGGGACCTCAATTGACGGATCTTTATAAAACTTTCGTGGCGATTCATTTGATCATGGCTTGGGTCGGTGCGGGCAGATGTTTGGGGTTTGACTACTATTTCTTCAAACGTCGTCGTGGATTTTGGTGGTAAGGCATGCGTAACTTTCTTGTTTTTCTTGTTGTGATATTTGCAGGTCTTTTTGCTGGTGTTTTTTATAAGAAAAATCATGGCGATGGAAAAGATGGGCGCCCGGTTTTAAAAGTCTTTGCCTCCTCAAGTTTCATTTCGCAGTGGGGTCCTGGTCCTTGGCTCAAAGAAAGTTTTGAAAAGAACTGTGACTGCACAGTTCAATTTCATGATGGCGCGGATTCAACCATTCTATTGCAAAGACTTAAAACAGAAGGACGCACTGGTGGCGCCGATGTTGTTTTAGGTTTTGATCAATTTGATATTGAGTTGGCCAATGAGGGGCTTGAGTGGAAGAAAATCAAAACAGATGACATCAATTTTGAAGAGGAAATCATTCCGACTTTGAGTCGAAGCAATTTGATTCCTTATGATTGGAGTTTACTTTCATTCGTGGTCAGAAAGTCCGACTTTAAAGTTTTACCTAAAAATTTGGATGATTTAATGGTTACTGAAATGAAGGGCCAAATTGCGATGGAGGATCCTAGAACTTCCTCTCCCGGCTTGCAGTTTTTGCTTTGGTTGATTCAAAATCGGGGAGAAGAGAAAGCTTTCCAGTTTCTGAAACAATTCAATCAACAAATACATTCCTATACACCTAGCTGGTCAACTGCCTATGGTCTTTTTCAAAAAGCACAGGTGAAGACGACTTTTTCCTATGTGACTTCGCCGGTCTATCACGTGGTTGAAGACAAATCGACGGATGTGGTGGCAATCGAAATGCCAGAAGGTCATCCCATTCAATATGAATTCGCAGGGATCCCATCCACTTGCACAAACTGTGAGTTGGCAGAAAAATTCATGGGTTTGCTGCTTTCTCAAGATGGACAAAGAATCATTATGGAAAAAAACTATATGTTCCCAGTTGTGCAAGGGGTAAAGCTGGGAACTGTCTTCGCTTCGGTTCCCAAATTTAAGATCACAAATCAAAATGTGATCCCCACGGTCGGAGATCGCGAACGAATTTTGAAAAAGTGGGCAGCTTTACGTCGTGGTGATTAGACTGTGGTAAATGATAAACAGTCTAAAAAAGGCTTATTGGTTTTTTTTATTTTTCTGATTTTTCTATCAACACCCTATCTTCTTTTATTAAGTAAATTTTCTATCATTGGCGCCATCGACTTGGACGAATTGGTTTGGTCGCTGCAAAATTCTTTTGCACAAGCGCTGCTGAGTTCAATTGGAACCATGGTTCTGGGGTTTTTCTTGGCGTCGGGAATGATGTCAGTGCCCAAGGCTAGACAAAAACTGGTGATTGGGTTTGTCATATTGCCCGGATTGTTGCCGCCACTTTTTTTATTGTTAGTGGTGTTGGCAATTTTAAATCCATTTCCGATTGGGATTATCGGAGTTTCAATAATTCATATCTTGATGAATGCCGGCCTGGTGGCAATTTTACTTTTGAATTTAGCCGAAACAAAGTTGAAGTCGTTGGCCGAATTGTGTTGGGTTGAAGGAGCAAGGCGCGGGCAATTTATTAAGGCTATTTTAGGAATGGTGAAGCGAGACCTTTGGTCGATTTTCATTTTCATTTTTGTTATTTGTTTTACGAGCTTCTCGGTCCCGCTCATTGCGGGGGGAGGTCGATCCACCACCTTAGAAGTTTTGATTTATGAAAAAATTCGAATTTCAGGTTCTTGGGGAGAGGCTTTAACCCTTTCTTTGATTCAGCAGGTTTTGGTTTTTCTATTTACTTTGAATTTTTTAAAGTCTCAAAAGCGGATCACGGGTCGATTTCAAAACTTGGATCTTTTAAAGGGCAGATGGGGAATTGTTTTACTTTTCCTTTATTGTTTTGTGATTCCGTTGATTTTTGTGGCCTCTAGCCTTTCTGGTATTGAGAGCGTATTTAAGATTCCAGGCCTTTGGGAATCGGTTTTAGATTTAATGCCAATGACTATGATGTTTTCTTGGTCGGTCGGCATAGTGGTATTTATTTTATTTAATTTAACTTTGTGGTCACTACCCAACGAATTCCTCAATAGATTATTAAGAGGATTTGTTTCGCCGAGCACAGCTCTACTGGGGTTTTCCCTTTTGTTTTTTTTGCCTAATGAGGATTTTTGGATTTGGATCAAATGGATATTTGGTTTTAGTTACCTAATTTTTGGTACACTTTATCGTTGGGGTTGGGACCAAGAGGTTTCCGGTGTTTTGGATCAAGTTCAAGTCGCCAAGACTTTGGGTGCAAGTGATTCTCTCATTTTTAAAGAAATCTTGTTTCCGCAGCTCATCGGGACATCTTCAATCTTGGCCGGCATAGCCAGTTTATGGGCCATCGGTGATTTTGCTTTGGGAAAGATTGTTGTAGGTCAAGATCTGACGCTTTCGATGTTGATACAGACATTGATGTCTAGTTATCGATTAGAAGCCGCCATGGCATTGATGCTTTTGCTTTTGGTTTTGGGTTTTTTCAACTTTTTCATTTTTTGGAGTTTTCGCCATGTCTACAGTCGAATTTCTTAATAAAAAGTATGAAGGCTTTGAGATAGATATTCCGAAATGGGAGATTCCTGACCATGGGGTTACGGCATTATGGGGACCTTCGGGTTCAGGGAAAACTTCGGTGTTTAGAATTTTATTGGGATTAGAAGAATGCAAGGGATTTTCCTGGAAGTGGGGAAGTGAGAATCTGGCGCAAATGTCCGTCGCTGAAAGAAGATTGGGAGTTGTTTTTCAGACTTTAGATTTGTTTCCACACATGACCGCAGCGGAAAACATTTTCTTTGCAGCTAAAGCTCGTGGTGTTGCTAAAATTCAAGCTGAAGAAAGATTCGAGCAGATGAAAAGATTGCTTCAATTGCATTCGTTTTTAGGTCGAAAGGCCGAACTTCTTTCTGGTGGAGAAAAGCAACGAGTGGCATTGGCCAGAGCCTTGATGTCTTTTCCTAGAATGTTGCTGTTGGATGAACCATTTTCGGCATTGGATGAAGCCCTAAGATCCGATGCTAGAAAGTTAGTGCAAGCATTGATTCAAAAGACTGAAATACCTGTTTTGTTGATCACCCACGATGAAAGAGATCTTGAGGTTTTAGCAAATAAGGTCAGTCGAATTCAGAATGGTCGCATCCGCACAGAAGCGAATTGATCTACTGTCTACATTTTTGACAGATCTTTTTTACCGAGATGAAAAGTCTAAAACTAAATAATGCGATTTGGAGAAACTGTTTTAAGACCCTAGAGGGTTTTCAAAGGATTTCCAAAATAGTTCAGGAAAATCAGGTCAAAACTCCTTATATTCTCACTCGTAACTAGTGAGCAATCTGAGGAGTTTCAGGTGAGCAATAGAAATGAATATCAGCACATAGCTAAATCTACCCGCACTGGATGGGTCGTTGCATTTGCAGTTTGTGTGTTGCTATCGGCTTGCGGGAAGGGACAAGTTTCTTCGGAAGTCTACTCGGCTCAACCCGAGTTCGCTGCTGTTGAATTGGATTCGGCTAGTTCTACGACCACTTCACCTAGTACCACTAGCACGACCTATTATGAAAATTCATTGCATCGGGCAGCGCAAGCCCAAGGTGCTATCTCTTCTGCTGCAGTGACCACAACGACTACGGTGACAACGACCACTGTCAAAGCGACCGTTTCAAAGAACGATGTTGGTTTTGATCCCTCTCAATTGGCACCCGGCACTTTAAAGTCTGATTTTATTTCTTCGGGCTTAATTGTGCCAACAGTCTACTATCGTCCAATTATTGATGATGACAAAGCTTGTGAAGATTCTAAACGAGTCAACCTTCGCGGCGAGGGTGGAACAGTCTTAGACAGAGTTTGTCCTTCAACTAAATCAGCTTGCATCATGCAGGGATCTTGTACTTTGGTAAAAAATGGAGAAACAAAAGCTTATAATTTTTCTGATATCGTTGGTGGTTTAAGCGAATTTTTCGCAGATGACGTTGATAAATGTCCGTTTGGATTTGGCGTTAATTTGATTTGTTTGGATCCATTCTACACAGTTGCTGCAGATCCTAACTTTCATAAGGCTGGCGATGTTATTTTTATTCCAGCACTAGTTGGAATAGATGTGGTGAATGGAAAAAAGCATTCGGGATTTTTAATTGTTCGCGATATCGGTGGTGGCATTGTCGGAAAAGATCGTTTTGACTTCTATTCTGGTTCATTTGACTGGAGAAATTCTAAAAATCCGTTTGCTAAAATTAAGCTGACAGATAAAGACACTCGCCTTCAGTACTACAAAGTGGTGGGGCAGTCTGCGAAGTTAGTTTTGCAAAAACGCGGATATCCAAGCCTACCTTTCTTAAAGAAATAGTCCCTCTCAATCCGAACTTGCTCGCGTTTCAAATTGATTCGTATATAGGACTAATTTCGTTCTAAATTTAGAAAATCATCAATAATACTAAAGTCTTTACGCATTGCGTCGATAAGTCATGTAACTGCTGATCTAGGTATTTTTGAGGGGCTTTTTATAACGTGTCTGTATGGTTTGCGTGGCGACTATGGCTCGAACTGAGACTGAACAATCGTTCAGTTTCTTCACGAGAGGTAGGTTGCTTTTATGGGTTTACGAATCAATACGAATCTGCCGAGCCTGGCGGCTCAAAGGCAGATCGGTCTGTCGCAAAGACAGAACGAAGGAGCCATGAAGGCGCTTGCCAGCGGCAATCGCTTTGATGACAACAATGAAAGTTCTGCGGATCATTCCATTGCAGAGCAAATTAAATCACAATTAGCAGGAACGAAAGCCGGCTTGAAGAATGCTGAGAACTCTCAGTCATTTATCCAAGTCGCCGAGGGTGGGCTTAACGAACAAAACAATATCGTCATTAGATTGCGCGAGTTGGCTGTGCAAGCTGCGAGCGACACTTTGTCTGATGACGAGCGAAAGTTTGTAAATACAGAGTTCCAGCAATTGTCGGCAGAGGTGGATCGAATTGCTCAGTCGACTAAATTTGGCTCTCAAAAACTTTTGGCAGGCCAAGGCAAAGAGTACGACTTCCAAGTCGGAGCTTATAGGGGAGCCGAAAACGTCATCAAATATTCGGGTACTACTGATACTCGGGCGTCTGAGCTCGGTGTTGATAGTATGAATGTCGAAAGTAAAGATGATGCTCTGGAAGCTTTGGAAGGCTTAGATACTTCACTGATGAAAATTGCTGAAGCTAGATCCAATTTTGGAGCGGCCCAAAGTCGATTGGACTCTGCGCTCAATCACTCGGGAATGATGGTTGAAAATTTATCAGCTGCGCATTCGAGAATTGCGGATACCAATATTGCGGAAGCAGCCTCGAAGATGTATCGACAGCAAGCTTTGCAGCAATATCAAATTTCGATATTGGATCAGGCCAATCGATTTCCAGGTTCCGTCATTCGCTTAGTCGGTTAGGTACCAGCTACTTTTCTGCGTAACGACGAGTCGTACTTTTCAAAGAGCTCGCATGAAAATGCGGGCTCTTTTTATTTAGAGCCCTGAATTTACCTGGTCTAGTCCAGGCTCTATAGGCCCTTGGTCTAGCCCAATATGACACAAACTAGACCTTCGTCGAAAAAAATTTTTTTAGTTGAAATCCCTTACATTTCCGACACAAGACGCGCTGCGCAATAAACAAAACTAGACCAAGGTCCTCAAGTTCCCTGGACCAACGCCGAGAAGTTAGTTGTGAGCACGTTGGAGTAAAAGACGGAAGCAACGGCCCCTCAAGAATCTTGATCAGCAGTCAAATTCTTAGGCCCAAGTAACCGGTCTCTAGTTCCAATGATTAAGGGACAGTCACCCCTTCTTCATTGGAACCACTCCTTTCACAATTTTGATTTTTAAATTTTTTGGTTTGCAAGAACAACAACAACAAACCGTGTGTTTGTAGGAGGACTATAATGGGCTTAAGAATTTCGACGAATATGCCGTCGATCTCAGCACAAAGGGTGCTGCAGGTTCAACAAAAACGAATGGAACACTCAACTCAGGCTTTGGCGTCAGGAAGTAGAATTGTGCAAGCTTCTGATGATGCCGCTGGTCTCGCAATTTCGGAAAGCTTAAAAGGCCAAATCCGAGGTATCGCGCAGGCTCGTAACAATGCCTTCAATGCTGGATCTGCGATTCAGGTATCAGAAGGTGGATTAAACGAAATCAATAATATCTTGATTCGTATGAGAGAGTTAGGAATCCAAGGTGCATCTGATAACATCGGAGAGCGCGAAAGAGGTTTCCTAAACGAAGAGGGAAAACAATTGATCGAAGAAGCCGATCGTATTGCGAAAACAACTCGATTTGGTGACAAATTGTTGCTGGATGGTTCTGGTGGAGAACAACAATACCACGTAGGTCCTTATGCCAGCGAAGACAACATCATCAAGTTCTCGTTGTCGACAGACGCAAGATCTTCGGAGCTTGGCTTAAATAGTATCGACTTAACAGATAAATCCGGAGCTCGAGATTCATTGCAAGTAGTGGACGACGCCCTAAATAAATTAGGTGTGATGCGAGCTAACTTCGGTGCGATCCAAAGCCGATTGAATTCAACAGTGTCGAACTTAGACATTTCTTATGAAAACTTGAGCGCTGCGAACTCGCGTATCCGAGATACCGACATCGCCAAAGAAACTTCTGAAATTGCCTCTGCAAATATCTTGCAGCAAGCGGCAGTAGGAGTTTTGGCTCAAGCCAACCAAACACCAGCAGTTGCTCTGAAACTGATTGGATAATCGCTGAAAACATTGTCTATCGGCGGGTCGCAAGACTCGCCGATACTGCTCTCAACTTTTTCAACTTTGAGTTGTCAATTTATGAGGGCAATTTTTTGGTCTGCGGCTTTAAAATTTGCTGGGGCTAACGATTGTTCAATGATTTGAAAATTGAGATTTGAAAAAAAGTTTTAAGTTTTTTTATAAGGATTTTTAGAGGCCGAGTCGTACGCACAGACACGATAAGAACCTCTTAAGCCCGCCCTCGGGGGAATTCGCCCTCGAGGGTTTTTTTATTGGTGCCAGCTACTTTTTTGCGTAACGGCGAGTCGAACCATTAGATCAATTTCCTCTGAAAATTTAAAATCTTTATAGAAGTTGAGTTTCTAAATCAGAGCAAAACCCTTCTTGATTCCGAGGTAACTTAAAATTTCCTCTTCTTAAGCCCTTTTTGATGTCATCCCAATTCTGGGCCGGCGGCTCAGAGTTCAGCCATTTCAAAGTGTTCCCTAAATCATTTGAAAGTATCGTATCTTCTTCAACTGGAATCGTTAGTTTAGAGTTTCCAATGAGTCCACCTAGAGTGCTAAATGGATATTCTTCTGCATTTTTGCATAGATTTGCCTGGACGGGGTTTCTGTATACATATTTGTAAGCATGAAGAAAGTAATGAAAGGAACAGAGAGTACTTTTGAAATGTCGACCTCCAAATTGATGGTTTCTAATTTTTGATTGCCGTCCAATCTCCCGACTGATCTCTCCTAATATGTAGCCTAAGGCAGAACTGGTATTAGCTTTCGGGAAAGTTGCAAGTAAATGAAAATGATTGTCCATCAAAACAAATGAGTGAATTTTCATCTCAAAGAGTATTTTACCCAGAAATAGGTAATCTTCGAAAATTTTCCAAAGATCTTCTTTTGGAACAGGAAAAAAGTCGCGGTTGTTAGATCTTGAGCAGACGTGAATCGGATGGGTGGGATTGTGGGCAACTGTTTTACGAGGCATTGAAACTCCTAAGTAATCCCTCTAGCAAGGAAAGTGCTAAAGAGGCCCCTAGTGACTTCTAACATGTTTTCGAAAGTGACTCGCCGTTACGCAAAAAAGTGGCTGGCACCTAATATTCCACAGACTTAAGAATCAATCGCAAATTACTTTGTTCTGAAGGTGGTCCTTGGGCAAAGCTCATTCGCACTTGCTCTGATCCAACGACTGTTTTTGCCAGCCATTGAATCTGTCCAACTTTGTCTAGTTTTGTGACCAGCCATTTGCGATTTTGCCAATTCTGAATTGAAACTTCTCGAAACTGTTTGGACTCTAAATGTGTTTTAGCGGCATCTTCAATCGAGTCGAAATCCTTAGGTCTTTCATTTAAAAAGACAAGGGCTCCAACTTTCAATTTTGATTCTGGAAATTGTGAAACTTTAATCACTTTGATGTCGACGGACTGGGGAAACTCTTCAGCCCAAGCATACCATCCGGCAGGTACAACAACCTTTGTGTCTTCGAAATTAATTTCAACCGGAGTCATGGCATTGTTTTTAAAAATTCCAATTTTTGCCCAATTTGAAAATGAAGTCTTTTTTGCGATCGAGGCTGTGAACAGATTTATTTTTTCAACTGCAAAACATTGCGATGAACTGAATATCAACAGCGCGCTCAATACCTTAAAAAGAATCATTTTCTTCATATTGCAAAGGATAGGCTCAATTGTTTGATGAGATCAAGGATTTGGCCAATATTTTCTAAGTTTTTTGTTGAACGCAAAGTGTGTTCCTTTTATCGTTTCACTGTGATTTTGCGAATTTTATTTTTTCTTTGCAGTTTATGGATTTCACCTTCCGCTTTGGCTAGTGTTCAACTTGGGGTTGGGCAGAATAACGCCACTGGCGGGCGAGTTGTGCCTTCATTAAATTTGGGATTGGGATCTGCAGATTACGAATTTTTGGGTTCTTCCACCGGTGTTTCCACTAAAGCTTACAGTCACTCGGCCTATTCCTTTGCTGGCTATAAAAAAGTGAAGCTTGGTGATTTCTTGTTCGGTCATATCGATGCAGGTTTTGGTTTTGGTGCTATATATCAATATCGGACTTTTCAGGATTTAAACTCTGCTGAAGAAGTAAAAACTGATTTTGCCCTTGGTCCCGCTTTTTTTTCAAGGTGGTTTGTCGTCGGGCCGGTCTATTTTTCTGTTGAGGCTATATTGGGAATTGGCAATCCAGCAAATCGTCTTGGTGATATTATAGGGATGAATTTCCGCGATCAGGTCAATTTTATTTTTGGAGTTGAGCTGTGAGATTTAGGTCAGTTCTTTTTCATTGTTTAGCTTTTGTGTTGTTGATTGGCTTTAGCAAACAGGCATTTGCGGCAAGCCGGGCCAGTGCAAATAGTGGTTTCAATTCCTTTTTGGGTGCAGCAAATAATTTCGTTTTTCCAGGAACAATTCGAGTCGGTTGGGGAGATTGGGAGTTTGGAATGTTGTCGCCAAGTTTTGTCGGCTTCGACAAAGTTTTCTCACTTGGAGCAAACACCTATTCTAGTTTTGGAATCGGCGGCAATGCTGATGGATATAAAGCTGGAGTCGGAATTCAAATTGGAGCTGGTTTTCATTATGAGATAATTTGGGGAGTTGGTCTTAGAGGCGAAGTCATGGCTAAGTCAATTTCGAATGGAGCAGGAATCGCTCATGGTTTGTTGGGGTTGTCCTATGGATTTTAGAAATGTAATAAGAAAGTTGATCATAGGTTTTGCTGTATTTCTTTGTTTGGGTTTTCGAGTTTTTCCTGGGGAAAAGATTTGGAACATTGATGACTACAGTACGGCTCGAAGAAAAGTCTTCGTGACACTTTCGATCACTTCCCAGAATCTTGAAAATAATCTGCCAAGTTCGGATTCATTGGCAAGTTCAGGATCAACGCTCAGTACCTCTCAGTTAGTCGATTCGGTGCTAAGCGACTACAATGCCATTCAAAGTTCTAAATTGATGCTGGTTCGGGATACAGACTCGGACTTTGGAAATTATAGTTCTGATCACAGAATTACTATACAAGATGGTTCAGCTGGTGGATTTAGCAGTGGAGAAGCCCGTTTGACTTATGACAGAACCAGTATCACTGCCTGTACGATCAATCTCACTTCAGTCGCCTATAAAAATGCTAAAGTTTTTTTAGGATTGGTGGCTCATGAAATTGGCCATTGTATTGGATTGGATCATCCGCAAGAGACAGAAAATTCAGTCATGTCGTACTTCAGGTCGGAAGATGTCTATCGCCTTGCCATAGACGATAAAATGGGAATTGTTCATCTTTATCCGAAAGATTCCAGTTACGCTGACGAAAAACCAAATCTAGGTTTGGCTTGCACGCGTCAGAAGTAGAAGATCAGCGATGCTTGTTGTCTATAAGAATCATTTTGACCTTTGAAATCACAGTAGATAAGTTCTTTTTCCTATGAATAATAAATTTGAATCCGGATTAGAAAAAGTTATTTTTGCCAGTCGTTGGTTTCAAGCTCCGCTTTATGCAGGTTTGATTGTGGCTGGGTTGTTGTATACTTATAAATTTGTAGTTGAATTGATTCATTTGGTGACGACCGTCAATGAGATTTCTGAAGAGATGCTGATGCTTGGAGTATTAACTTTGGTTGATATCACAATGGTGGCAAATTTGTTGGTGATGGTAATTATTGGTGGATATGCGACTTTTGTGAGTCGCATTCATTTAGAGGATCATGCCGACAAACCTGACTGGCTTGATAAAATTGATGCTGGGACATTAAAAGTAAAACTTGCGACGGCACTGATTGGAATTTCAGGAATCCATTTGTTGAAAACTTTTATCAACATAAAAGAAAAACCTCAGGATCAAGTTTTATGGCAAATTATTATCCATGTAGTGTTTCTATTGAGCGCAGTGATGTTGGCCTTCACTGAGCGTCTGATGCACAAAAATCATTCCCACGAATAGGTTCTTAAAAAATTCCTATTTACAATTCGGTAGTTAAATAGACTAATCCTGTGGTTGAAGGCGCCGTTTGTAGTTCAGGACCAATCGGTCCTATCACTGAAAATGGTTGTATGCCATTTCCGGTGGTGTGCTCCACCTTTGCGCCAATCCGAAACGTTCGTAAAACTTTTTTAGTCCAATCTAGGACAATGGATTTTGCTGCTGGCAAATCATAGAACGGATCTTTCGATTTATTTTGCACAATCTTTCCGACTTCGACTCCGGCAGAAAATGTGCCCCAGTTTCCAGCAGGGACCACAGCCTTAATGGCGTTCTTAATTCCAACAGCAGACATTTTATCGGCACCTTCCATGAAGTAAACATCTGCGCCGACTTGGATGTAGGCCTTATTAGAATCCGAATTCCAAATCACTCCGACGCGGTCGTATTTCACTTGGCTCTTGTAGGGGCCGTTTAAAGTATTGCTTTGCGGAACGATTTGCCAATTTCTTTCGACTTCAGTCTCTAGTTTTAATGGTGACCAATCTTGTTTCACCTTTGCTCTCAATTCAGTTGTTGCTGACATTGCATCTACGGTGGTGCTGTTGATTTCAAGTTGACCAGTGGTTTTGTTGATCCGAATAGAGCCCTTAAGATTGGTGCCGCCAAAATAGTTCTGCGCCTTTTTGGGCCTAGTTTGATCCGAATTGAAGTTAGTCGGCGAAAATAGGTGTAAATATCCACCATACATATTTGCCGACAATGAAACTTCATCAATCATTTTATCTTTGAATTCTTTTTTGTAATTTGATCCAACTGCTAAACCTAGGGCATCAAATCCATATTTTCCTTCATCGGTCTTTACGGTCGAGTGAACAAAAAATGCTTTCCCTGCCACACCTTTGATGTTGGTGCCGACTTGGCCAGACAGGGTTTGCTCTGTAGCGCTAGCGTAAATACTGAGCTGAGGATTGATATCTGAAGACAGCCCTTTTTCTTCTACTTGAGATTTAACCCACTCGGCAGTGCGGGGAGTGTAGAGGTGAACGACGCCGGGTCTTGAACTGATATCGCTTTGACCGGTGAGTGGTCCCAAGAGACGAGTGGAAACTTCAACGGCATTTTGTAAAGTCTTTTGATGAGTTCTGAAAATAGTAGAATAGTTTTGAACGAAATATTCGCCGGTCTCGGGATCTCGGAAATGAGAAATCGCATGGCCCGAACCATATTTTTTATCATCGGTCTTGAACCACATTAGGCTATGAATACCGGCATCCTCGAAACCAAGGGCTTTTGCTGCCTCGCTGACATAAGTGTGAATGTCGCCGCAAATGCCACCTTCTTTTTTATTTGAATTGGCGTTCAGAAATAGAGAATTCAAATCTGTATTTTGGCGGACAGTTTCCGAGTAGCCAGCGCCCAGCTTGCTTGCCATCATCGATAGAAGAGTGATTTTTTGTTCGGAGGAAAGTTTTGATTTTTGTGACTTCAAAAATGAAATCGAATCTGAAAAGGATTTCACCTGTGGTTCGGTGGCATCCAGTGAAGTGCCAAAGGCAATTCGATAGGCCTTATAAGTCGCAACCAACTCTGACATTCCTAGATTTGGTTTTTCGGCAGCCACGGCAGCTTGTTCTGGGCTAGCAGTCTCGCGAACATTATAAACAAAAGTGGCGTCTAACCAATTTGTTGAAGCCTCTTGGTTCGGCTCTGCAGGTAGTTCATTTAGTTTTGTTTTCTTTGATTCACCAATTGAACACTGGGGGCATGCTCCGACCGCCTCTGTGGACTGCTTTGGTGTTTGAGCAAATAGCGAGTAAGAAAATAGAGAAATAAGAACGATGCAAATATTTTTATATTTTGTTTTCAACATATAGACTGAGTCTAATGTTTTTGTAGCCTTCATTCGAGGCTAGTAATTCGTGGAAGATAAGACTCCTTCTTATCCATCTCTCTTTAATTACAAATTATTCTCTAGACGAACCCTAAGTCTGGGCAGACCTCGACTGGATGTTGTGCTGATCAAGTCGAGTTTCAATACTATGGTCTAGGAAAACCACCCTTTTAGTCTGGATTTTTTAAGGTGATCTTCACTTTCAATAAAACCTTGGTCTAGTTCACACTAGACCCTGGTCTAGATCTGCTAGACGAGACTCAAGCCTTGCAAGACCTGGCCGATAGGTTAGTCATGCAAGTTGATCGAAAGTCGGTGACGACGGATCGAGAGTGTGAGCGGGAGTGACTGCCTTAACACAATCGACCAGGCCCGTTCCTCTCAATAAAAGGGAAGAACAGGCACCAGAGAAGTCAGTACTGATAATTGGTCTCCAACGTGTTCAACCCGAGTTGCTAAGGAAAGCACACTTCGTTAAACCAAACGTCAAACGACGTAATGAGCAAGTTTAGGTAACGAGCTCGACGAAAGTCTTGAAGGATTCTTGCAATTTTATGGAGGTTCCCAATGGGAATGAGAATTACAACAAACGTGGCATCACTTAACGCACAACGTACAATGGTGAATTCACAACGTGAAATTCAGAAGAGCTATGCACAGTTGTCTTCTGGAAGTCGTATCACTAAAGCCGCAGACGATGCAGCTGGATTGGGTATCAGTGAAAACTTGAAATCACAAATCCGCTCATTAGGTCAAGCTTCTCGAAACGCCAACGATGGTATATCAATGGTGCAAGTGGCTGAAGGTGGATTGTCTGAAGTATCAAATATTTTAACTCGTATGAGAGAACTTGGTATCCAAGGTGCTTCTGATACGGTTGGTGAAAATGAAAGAAAGTATATCGACACTGAGGTTCAACAGTTGAAATCAGAAGTCGAGCGAATCTCACAAACAACTCGATTTGGTGATCAGTTTCTATTAAATGGTACTGGTAAGAAGTTTGATATCCAGGTTGACGTGAACAACGATGATTTCAAAGATCGTATCAGCTTTGACTCTTCAGTATTGAATGCAACAGCTGGTGAATTAGATGTTTCTGATCTTGATTTTACATCTAAAGAAGGTGCTCAAAGAGCGCTTGAAACAGTAGACAAAGCTCAACAAAAAGTTTCTGGATATCGCGCTAACATCGGTGCTTTACAAAATCGATTCCAGTCAACTGTTGAGAACTTAGGTGTTCAGCATGAGAACTTGTCAGCAGCAAACTCTCGAATCCGTGACACAGACATTGCGGCTTCTTCTGCTGAATCAGCTCGAAACAGCATCTTGCTTCAGTCTTCTGCAGCGGTGTTGTCTCAGGCAAATCAAATGCCAAACTTGGCAATGAAATTAATCGGTTAATTTCAGCCAAGTTGAGTGAAATAGACCGAGGTGAGTTATCTCTTCGGTCTATTTTCTTTGATAAATATAATAATTAGCGATTAGCGATTGAACGACTTGGTTTGGAGAGGGAAGGTCCTCCAAACTTCCCGGTACTACCTAACTCAGGGGGTTCGCTCCCTGAGGTACTTTACCGGCGATTTAGGACAGCGATTGAGATCGAGTCTAGAGACCAACAGCCAGTTGAAGGCCAGTCGAGTAAAGCTCGGCTGCAGGTTTTTCCGATAAGAAGAGCATGGATATCAAAAGTGCTCTGAATGCGATTTTACCGATTCAACGCCGTGAAAATACGGCTGTGGATCGTACTATCAAATCCGGAGGAGCGACGGACCGAGATGCCAATGGGCAGATGGGTTACGATCAGCAAAAGAAAAGACATCGAGATCCAATGACCGAAGATCAGCTTAAAAAAGCGATCGAGGCCTTGCAGGCATTGCCTGCTGTTAAAGAAAATAACTTAACCGTCGAGATGGCGGAACATGATGGTCGAAAAATCATTTTGTTGAAAGAACCATCCGGTAAGTTATTGCGAAGAATTACTGAAGAAGAACTTTGGACCTTGCCAGAAATGAAGGATTCGGATCCTCATGCCAAAGGTCAGCTTCTCAATCGAACCGCCTAAAATTAGGATAGGGTGCGGCAAATAGCGGACCTAATCCTTCAACTTAGATAATCACCACGAACGAACTTCTTGCGATATCAAAAGTCCTGGTTCTACAATAAGCCATCAGGAGGATTTGCATGAAATTGTTGTTGGGAATAGTTATAAGTTTATCATTAACTTCAGGTGCGTTGGCTGCCATTTCTCCAGTTGCAAAGCAGAACTATCGAGCTCCATCTTCAATTTTACGTAGCTCGGGATCAATTCATGGCGGACAAGCGGGAATTGGCTTTAGCTTGTTGGGAGTCAAAACAAAAGTTGCTAAAAGTCAAAAGCTCGAAAGACTGATGATTTCAGTAGGTGACGGTGGAATGCAAAAGCAGATTGGTTCTCCGGGATATTTTCAAATCGAAAATAACGAGGCTGAAAAACGAGTGGTGATTAACTTTCCTCAAACTTTGAATTCAGCTTTCAATGAAAAAACTTTTCAACAAAACTTTTTGAAATCCCCATTCGTTAAAAGTTCTCAGCTTATTTTTGAACCTGAAGGTCAAACGACAAGCTTGGTATTGAATTTAAAGAAAGCTGTTTCGATTCGAGCAATCCCAGTTGTCGGTACAAAAAAACAAACCGCTCAGTTGCTGGTTGATATTTTTGATGATTCGCTTTTGGCTAAGAAAGGTCAGATCAAAGGGAAGACCTCTGCTAAAGCAGCTACCAAACCAACACTTAAGAAGTAGGCTTAATTGAAATTCACAGTTGTTTCATTGATTTTGATGCTTTTGACCTTGCCGGCACAGGCAAGAGTCTTTGATATCAAAGATGAGAAAGTTGGAGGCTATTTACGTGGTGGATACGCTTCAGCTCCAATGGACAACACTTTGCAATCTAAGTCGGTGGGCTCTGGATCAACTGTTGATTATACAGTTCCCTACAATCTCTCTGGAGAATTCGGTTTTATATACGGCAATCCAAATATTCAATTTCGATTTGGTGTCGAAATCATTCGCCCACCAGATAAAAAAAATGAGCAAGGTAAAGATGCTGGTGGAACACAGTGGTATTCGATGAACAGCGAGTTGTCGGTAGTCGTTCCAAAAGTGGGTGTCGATTTGACTTTAAAAAAGGGCCAAACCTCTAGATTGTATGCCGGTGGTTCGGTCGGATATGCCAGTCTGACAGGTAGAAATTCATACACCTTTACCGCAGCGGGAACGACTCAATATGGATTGGTTGATTTCTACGAAGATTTAAGAGGTACTACTCAGCAATACGAAGGCTGGATTGGATATGAAAGTCATCTTTCAGATTCCACCACTTGGTCTGTTGAGGGTCTTTATAAAGGTCTATTGTTCTCTAACATTGATCACTATCATGATGCGACGACTTTCCAAGGGGCTGTAGTCAAAGGCGACCACGCGATTGATAACAATCGTTCCGCTCGCGAGATCGATATGAGTCAAATATTTGTGAATATAGCTCTTCGTTTTTGGATTTTTTAAATCTACTGGTAAAGAGCTTCGATTTGGTTGAAGTACTTTTTATCTAAGTACTTTCGTTTCACTTTTAGTGAAGGTGTTAGCTCACCAGATTCCACAGTGAAATCGTTTGGCAATACAGTAAATCTTTTGATGGTCTCAAAGCTAGCCAGCTGGGAATTGGTTTCCGCCACGCCTTTTCGGACCAATTCCAATACCAAATGATGCTGGGACAAACTGGTCATATCTTGGTAGGAAATATTTTTCTCTTTTGCGAAGTTTTTCAAAAATTGAGGTTCAATCGTAATCAACGCCACCACGTATTTCTTTTGATCCCCATGAATCAACGCATGAGAAATGAATGGATTTAACTTTAGTAGATTTTCTAGGTGTTGTGGGGCCACATATTTTCCCCCAGCGGTTTTGATCAGGTCTTTTTTGCGGTCCGTGATTTTTAAGTCACCCGAAGATAAAAGCTCACCAATATCTCCAGTGTGAAACCAGCCATCGGTAAAGGCTTCAGCAGTAGACTGTGGATCTTTGTAATATTCCCGCATGACTTTTTTGCTTTTAACTAAAATTTCACCGTCGTCTGCGATTTTGATTTGCACATCACCAATTGGGCGACCAACAGATCCAAATTTGTAGTTAAATGGTGTATTAGAACAAATAGCCGCAGTGGTCTCGGTTAGTCCGTAACCTTCCAGAATCAAAATGCCACAGGCGTGAAAAAAAGTCGCAATGTCTTTTGAGATCGGAGCTCCTCCGCTCATTGCGAATCGCAGCCGACCGCCAAAGGCCTCTCGAACTTTACTTAATATCAAGCGATTTGCGATTTGGAACTCTAGAAGCAGTTGCAAATTGATTGGCTTGTGTTCCAGTTTGCATTGGCTTAATTCTTTGCCGACAGCCAAAGCTCTTTGAAAGACCTTTGACATAAAAATATTATTGCTGAGCTGAGCGTAGATAGCCGAGTAAACTTTTTCGAAAATTCTGGGAACGGCCACAATGATCGTAGGGCGAATCTCAAGCAAATTGGTTCGGACTTTTTCTATGCTTTCAGCATAGGCCATTTGAAACCCGATAATCATGTGACCCCAAGTTTCAATCCGGCCTAAGACATGGGCATAGGGCAAAAAACTGAGTACTAAATCATCAGTGGTGACCCCTAAATAAGGAAAGGCATCGATGATTTCACTCATGATCTGTTCGTGAGTGAGTACGACTCCTTTCGGAAGTCCTGTGGTGCCTGAGGTATACAAAATGGTGGCAACATCTTGCCGGGTAGTCGCCTCACACAGTTCGCGGAATTTTTTTTCCTGGCTGACTTTTTCTTGTTTTCCCAGGTTGAGAAACTCAATCCAATTCATAAACTCAGTGTCTGAATCGCGAACAACTTCAATCGAAATCACTTTTTTAACGGAAGGGCAGTTTTCTTTAATGGAAAGAAAAAGTTTAAGCATGGCTCGATTCTCGATAAACAAAATTTCGGCCTCAGAGTTGTTCAAAATGTGTTGAAGGTCCTTGGCCGTTGCAGTTTGATAGATCGGTATCGTAATGGCCTGAATGCCCATGATAGCGTGGTCACAGACTGACCATTCCAATCTGGTATTAGACATAATGGCTACTTTTGACTGGGGCTTAATTCCCATAGCCAAAAGAGCTGAAGCTGCTGTAGCAATATGATCGTAGTACTGACCCCAAGAGATCTCATCCCAGTGACCGTGCTTTTTTGTGAAAATTGCGGGTTTATCGCTGTTTTTATTTTTAGTTTGCAGAATGTAATCACAGATAGTTTTCGTTGCAGTGGTCATCGGTGATGCTCATCAATCTTTTTGGGTCCGTTATTTTTTGATACTTTTGCCTTGGCTCAGAATCAGATTAACCTGTTGTCGTTGATTTGCGCCAACAGTTAGTTGTCGTTCGGCTGAAAGGCCAGTAAATGGATTGTGAACTTCGATCTTAATTTGAGTGTTGGCTGGGACTGCATAATTTCTTAACGGAAGTTTTTCTTCAATTCTTTGACCGTTGATTAATACGACAGGATTGCTTCCGCCGCTCACCAAGTCCAAGTCTAAATAGCCCATCTGCGGTAGTGGAATGAGGCTTGCCTTAGATGAGTAGCCATTTAAAGTCGGAATGTCTCTGCGTTCATAGTATTGAAATCCTTGTAGTCGCAGGCCCAATGTGAACTCTTTATTAGCCTCTAATGACTTTCTTGCGGGGGTGATCATACCGGTATCTTGGCCATCGATAAACACTCGAGCCCCCGGGGGATTGCTTTCAATCACGACGGCATATGTTTGTTTTGAGGCCGAATCAATTTGTCCTGAAACAACCGGTACTGGGGGATTCGCAGCTGGTCGAGTTGGATTTTCAGTCGGAATATTTTGTGCGACTTCATTGCGGTCAGGAAGTTGGAATTTTCCACTTTTCACTGTCCACCATCCACCAAGACCGACTAATATCGCCGCTAAAATATATAGAAATCCATTCGAGGAATCATTAGAAACGGGTGGTCTTTGGCGTCTGATCTGAGTACTTGTATTTTGATAGTTTGAATTCCCATTTCCGTAAGTGCGACCACTAAGGCCAGTCTGAGTGTTTCCCATATTTTTCTTAATGGGTTTGTCGATCTTCAAATCACTCAGATTGATTCGTCCAGTATTTGGATTGATGGGAACCATTTGTGGATTGTTGTTGTCCCATTCAATTCCAGTGTCTGGTGATAAGCCGATGGGTGCTGGTGGTGGTAACTCTAGACTGACAGTTTCAGTAGATGCCACCACAGTTTTTTCAACGTTGGATTGCGGCTCAGCGCCTTGAACCTTCGCATAGTCGATCAGCTTTTTTCTGTTTTCGATGAACATTTGTGAAAAAGCTGATTTCATGAAAACGCTAAAATCATGAGGAGAAAATTCAGGATACTGGGTGTTGATAAATCGATTCAAGTCGCGATGGAAGGCTGAAGAGTTTTGATAGCGAACCGCGCGATCTTTGGCCAATGCCTTCGTGCAAATTCTTTCTAATTCCGGCGGTACTGCTGGATTTAGCTTTCGCAAAGAAGGAATTTGGCACTCGCGAATTTTCTTTAAGGTGGCAGCTTCATTGTTTGAACTGAACAATCGATCGTTGGCCAAAAGCTCCCAAAGTACGATTCCCAAAGAAAAAATGTCAGTTCTTGGATCCACTGTTTGTCCATCGGCCTGCTCGGGGCTCATGTATCCAAATTTGCCTTTGATGGTACCAGCTCGAGTTTGTTCCATTTGGCTTTCCGCTTTTGCGATACCAAAGTCGACGATTTTGACTTCGCCCTCGAAGCTTAACATAATGTTTTGTGGGCTCATGTCTCGGTGAGTGATATTGAGGGGTTTTCCCGTGGTTCCATCTAAGCAGCGGTGTGCGTGATCTAATCCTGCAGCCACTTCTTTAATGATGTAAACAATTTGATCGATCGAAAAATTTTTATTTTCTTTTTTGAGATGGTTCAAAACTTGTCTTAGATTCTGGCCTTCGACATATTCCATGACCAAGAAAAACTGTTGTTTTTCAATTCCAAATTCAAAGATCGAAACCACATTTCCATGATTTAAATTAACGGCAATTTTAGCTTCTTCTTTGAACATATCAATAAATTCAGGATGTTCGGAATATTGAGGAAGAATTCTTTTGATAGCTATAAATTTGGAAATTCCACCAGCGCCGGTAGATTTCGCTAAATAGACTTCAGCCATGCCGCCGGCTGCTAATCGCTCTAGAAGTACGAATTTCCCAAAGTTTTCTAGTATCTGAGACACAGATTTCCTCTTTTCCTACGTCCAATACATCGGTAGACTGTTCAAGATTCTAAACAACAAAGGGCCTAGACCTTAGATGGGTTTTATAATGAAGTGGATTGGAATTACTGGGGGAATTGGAACCGGTAAATCGACTGTTTGTCAGATTTTGAAACAACTTGGCTATTCCGTGGTTGACGCAGATGAAGTTGCCAGAATGGTGGTCGAGCCGGGCAGTCCTGGTTTGAAGCAAGTGATTGAACATTTTGGTGTCGGAGTCCTAGGCGAGAATCAACTTTTAGATCGACGAAAATTAGGAAAGCTGGTCTTTGGTAAGCCAGAACAGCTCAACCTGCTTGAGTCGATTTTGCATCCTTTGATTCGACTGGAAGTGTTCCGAAGGAAACAAGAGCTAGAAAGGCAAGGTTTGCCCTTTGCTTTTTATGATGTTCCTTTGCTATTTGAAAAAAATATGGAAAATCAGTTTGATTTGATAGTTGTGGTAGCGACTGATCCAGCTCAGCAAGTTAGGCGAATTCAAGATCGAGATAAATTATCTGAAGATGAAATTAAGCAACGACTTGGATCGCAAATCCCAATTGAAAAGAAAAAAATGGCAGCTGATTTTGTAATTGAAAACATGGGCTCGCAAGAGGATTTAAAAAAATCAATTCAGGACCTGATCGAAAAAATTCAGTCAAAGACCGCGTAGCGGATTTGAATGAAATAATAGAAACCTAACGAGCCCAATCCAGCACCGGCCTCTGTTTGAATTCTTTTATGTGAGCGAAAAAGATTTTCAAGACCAAAAGATCCGGTGGCATAATACCTTTGATAATCAATTAAGTTTGCCAATTGATCTCTTGGTGAATAGATGGCCCGAACCCCGGCCTTGTAAAATGGTACTAAATTGGTATTCCAATCGGGTAGCCATTTGTATCCTAACGAAACACCTAAATAGTCGTTCGAATAAAATTCGACTCCAAACTCTTGAGCCGTCGAATCCAAATTGTATTGAGTTCTTCCGATTTCAACGACAGTTAGGTCTTCAGTAGATTTATTTTTATTCACAACTCCGGATAAAATTCCAACGGCTCCAAAAGTTGAACCTAAAGACTCAGCTGACCACCGAGTTGGCTTGAGTTCGCTTTCTGTTTTGTCGTTTTTAATAAGGGTCGGCTGTAAAGATTGAATGTGAACTTCTTGGTTGGTGGTGCCTGGAACATTCTTTTCGATGACTGGAACGGGCGCTGGAATCACATCCAAGTTGGGAGCGGAAAAGGCAAACTGAGAAAGCAACACTCCGCTGCTAGAAATCAGGACTAAGGTCAAAAAATGGAAATAATGTTTCAGACGCATCTAGGAAATCATATCTCAAGTGGGTGGTTTAAGAATATCATTTTTAGATATGAACCAGATCTTTTTCTTACTTATTATTGGGATACTTACTTTAAACGCACCAACATTTGCTCAAGAAGGTGTCCACACTCGAATTCATCACCAATACCAATCGCTTCGTGCAATGGGTATGGGGGACGCATTCATAGCTAATGCCAATGATTATTCGGCATTGTTTTATAATCCAGCAGCACTCGCAAAGCGGGACAGTGGTCAGCTCAATATGTCTTTAGAAGTCGGAGCTTCAGCAAACTTTCCAGGTTTCTACAAAGACATCGATGATTTACAAAAAAAGACCTTTGTTAACGACACGGAAAAGTACAATGCTTATGCCGACTTTTTAAAAAAATATTATGGAAATACATTTTTCGTTCGGACTGGACTTTTCGAAGCCATTTGGGCCAGACCGGGTTGGGCCATCGGATTTATTCCCTTAGACTTCACACTTGAATATCAAATTCACAATCAGGCCGCTCCGGCTTTAAATGTCCGGGCCTATGCCGACACCACTTTAGCCTATGGCTACGGCGCAGACATGAAAGGTAACTATGGCGGTCGCCTTTCATGGGGATCGACTTTGAAATTTATCAACCGTGGTTATGCCAATCGTCAGGTCAATGCCCTCGATCTGGTTGCGGACTCAAAAACTTTAAAGCAAGAAGATCTTCGCGATGGTTACACCGTCGATGCCGATATGGGTTTTTTGTACACTCCTGATATTCCAAGCGAAGGATTGTTTTCCATTTTTCAATTGGCAAAACCAACTTTTGGATTGGTCGGCAGAAATTTGGCCGATTATGGTTTTGGTCAATCATTCAAATTGATTAATAAAACTCAGGTTGAAGCTCCGGAAAAATTGAATCGAGTGTTTGATGTGGGTGCCAAGTTTGAATATCCAAGTTTTTGGATTTTTGGTGGACGAGGAGAGGTTGATTTTCGAGACCTAGGTCATCCCAATAACACTCTAAGAAGATCTTTCCACTTGGGATTTGAATTTGATTGGACTGTCACCAGCTGGTGGAAGGGTCATTACCGAGTCGGTGTGAATCAAGGCTATCCAACCGCAGGTATTTCAGCCTTGCTGTTTGTATTCAATTTAGACGTCGCCACTTACGGTGAAGATGTGGGTTCCTTTGATAATCCAAAGGAAAATCGAGTTTATATCTTAAAAACAAATTTAGATTTTTAAGCTGGCTCTGTTTTAAAAGCCAGTGCAGCCTGCCGCTGCAGGATTCGAATAGCAAGTCATGATTTGGGCGCCCACTCCGGAAGGGTTTGAGGTGCCGCCAGAAACAACGCCGATTGAAGACGAGAATTGCTGACAAAAATTTCCAGTTGTCGTGTTGGTACCAGTGCAGTTTGCGTTATACATTGAAACCACGGCATTTCCGACCGCGGCCTGCGCTGTTGGATCACTTGCTAAAGTACCCATAGCTGTTTGCAAATTGGCTCCTGTGATGGATGAAGGATTTGAAAGATCAATCGTTGCAGAAAGTTGTCCTATTACTGTGGCAGTCTGTGAAAGACCTGCCAATAGAATCAATCCTTTTGCTTTTGCTTTGGTGCAATAAGTAAAAGCCTCTTGCGCTGAAGTGGAGTTTGCTGATTCTGTCGCTTTAGAGGTAAAGGCTAAAGCTGCTATCATTGCCGTGCTACCGGTCGCTCCAGATCCACTATTTGATATATTAGCCAGAGCAGCCGACAGTTTCGAAGAATCATTAAATCCCTCACCCACAAATTTTCCTGAGCAGCGAATTAAATCTGCTGCTTGCGAGTCAATTCCGTCTACTTTGGCGACGCACTCAGTGGCTCCAGCAGCGGAACTTGTATCTAAACAGGTTTGCGCATCTAAAATTTTATCTGCATTTGTCGCGGACTGTTTGCAATTGACTAAAACGAGGACCAGTAAAGAGAGAATATATTTTTGTGTGTTCATAGTTCTATTTTAGGGTATTTGAGCGGAATTGAAAGGGGTGTTCGAATAAATGGCAGTGCAGCAGGACCTGCATTTTGCTAGACCAATGTCTGTTTTGCGGGGCAATTCCTATGTCCGTCTCAAGTTGAGAGCGTCTCATTCCGATAAATAATGTGATGAAAACGAACAGGATGTTCACCTTTCTTCAACTTTCAATTTTTCTTGGGCTGATCAGCCTAAGTCTTTCTTCATTTGCAGAGATCTACGAAGTTCGTAAAAATTTTGTCGGCGCCCGAATGCTCGGAATGGGTGGAGCTTCGATCGCAGTTGTGAATGATGAAACAGCTTTGATGGTCAATCCAGCAGGATTGGGAAAACTCAGAGACTTTTTTGGAACACTGATTGATCCGGATGCGGACATCAGTTATCAACTGAATCAAATTTATACCAATCAAGCATTTACGGATCCGTTTTCAATTACCGATGTTAAGGATTCTTTGAATGTGACCCGAGATGCTCCTTACCATGCGCGAGCTCAAATCAATCCATCTGTCGTCGTCAAAAATTTTGGTTTCGGTGTTTTCGCTCGGAAAGTTTTAGACGCAAAAATGAATCCAACTGGCGCTAGTATGCCAACGTTTTATCAAGATGATATGTCGGCTCATTTGGGCGTCAATTTGAGGCTTTTCGACGGTCGAATCAAAATTGGCGCCGTCGCAAAGGCCATTTCTAGAATTGAAGTGAATAAGGATTTAGATCCAACTGGAAATTTAAATATGGATCAAATTGCCAACGAGGGTGTCGGAGTTGGATCTGATGCCGGAATTATTTTGACCGCTCCTTGGGCAGGGCTACCGACGATCTCAGCTGTGGTTCGCGACATTGGTGGGACGCCGTTTACAGCAGGAAGTGGTGTTCGTATGAATTCACAAACTCATATTGCGCCGGCGACAACCAGCCAAGATATAGACGTGTCGATTGCTTTTTTCCCTATTCATGGAAATCGATCTAGATCCACGATTGCCTTTCAGTATGATAAAATCACAGAGGCCAGCACATCTGGGGATGTGACCCGGTACTATCACTTTGGTTATGAATACAACTATGCGGATACATTCTTTTTAAGAGCCGGAATGAATCAGCGTTACGCCACAGGCGGAGTCGAGTTTTCGACCGAGCATACACAGTTTCAGATAGCAACGTATGGAGAAGACATTGGGCCGGTGGGAACTCCGACCGAAGACCGGCGGTATGTATTTAAGTTTGCGTTTCGATTCTAAAAGTTGAGAGGTTTTTATGAACAAGAAAATTTCAATTGTAACAGTCATGATCCTGGCGTTGAGTTTTTCAGGCTGTGCCAATATTTTTTCTGCCTCGGCAAAAAAAGATACAGACGAAGCGATTTTTGAGGATGCACAGAAGTATGTCGATAGTGCGGACTATGACAATGCGCTTTTGAAATTTGCATTGCTCTCGTCTAGCTATCAAGCCCGGACTGAAGTGAAAGAGACCTGGGCTGCGACCTACGCTGGCAAATGTGGCCTTAATTTTATCACATTTTTCAATGCACTTTCTTCGACTTCACTGTCTGGAACCACCTTTTTTAAATATCTGATGAATACTTTTACAGGCTCCACAATCTATCCGTCCTATTGTGATTTAGCGCAGGCTAAAATCGAAGAAATTGGCACAACGTCTTCAAGTCGTTCAACTAGTCAAAATATGTTCATGGCAATTTTAGGTATGGCTAAGATTGGAACTTACCTTCGAAGTATTGCCGATGTTACTGAAAATGGTGGTCTTGGTGATGGTTCTGTCGATGGGACTTATGATTCCTGCAACACAGGATCCATGAGTGATACAAATTTAGATCAAATCATCGTTGGAATGGGATTGATCACCGACAACTCAACCGCACTCACGACGGTATTGGGGGCGGGTACAATTTCAACTTCCTTGACGCAAATTTCCACAGTGTGTGGGGCTAGTTGCCAACGAACTTCCACCAGCGCGATCACTCAACCTGATCGAGATATGTTTCGAGATATTTTAAAGACAGGATCTGCAAATACGACGGCACCCTTAGGAATTGAAAGCTGTGCCAATGTACTGGTGTCCCCTTGCTGCTGAGAATATTTTTTGTTCTTTTTTTGCTGGTTTCAATTCAAACTTCTGCGAAGGAGTTGATTGAGAACTATCAAACCGCACGTCAATTGGGGATGGGCGGTGTTTATGTTTTTGATGAGCATGACGGCGGCTCGTTTATGCAGAATCCAGCCTACACTTGTTCGGTTAAGGGTTTGAACTGGAACGTTTTTGACTTAGGCGTTGGTTTAGGTGACATCGCTCAATTTGAATTTTACGGCAGCAATGAAATCACTTCGTTTACTAGTTTGAATAGCTACTATGGTAAGGGATTTTATGTGGGAGCCGGTGGCTACTCGTCAGTAACGCTTCCGTGCTTTGGATTTGCTGCGATCTACAACATTGTCGGTCGGTTTCAAATGCACAATCCTGCCTATCCACAGATGAATACTTACTACGTCACTGATTATGGTGCCAAAATTGGAGGGGGAATTCCAATAGGACCAGCTTTGACATTTGGTTTGGCTGTCAAAAGGATCGATCGTAAGGGTGGGCCATATACTTTTGGGCCCGAGTCGTTGGCTGGTTTAAGCGGAAGCTCTGGAGTGCAAAATTTGGTCGCAAATCTTGGCAATGAAGGAATTGGCTATGGTTTGGATGCGGGATTTGTTTTTCGTCCGCCGCTTCCTTTGAATCCCACTTTGTCTGCCAGTTGGAATGATGCGGGGTCAATGGCCTTTACCAAGATCGCAGGAAACGATGCTCCTGAAAGGCAAAAGGATAATTTAGTTCTGGCAGCGACCACCGGTGTCTCTGCTTTTGGTTTTGGTTTTTCAACAGGAGTTGAATATCGACACGTAACAGACAATGATGAGCAAATTGGAAAGAAAATTCATCTTGGAGCTGAAGTGCAATTGGCCTTTATTGATGCTAGGGCCGGCCTATATCAAGGCTATCCTAGTTATGGAGTGGGAATTAATCTTTTCTTTTTGCAGTTGGATGCAGCCTTGTATTCGATTGAAAAGGGCGCATATCCCGGTCAAACGCAAGAACAAAGAGGTCAAGTCAGTTTAATGGTGGATTTAGAGTTCGATCCGAATTTCAATTTGGTGGATTCAAAGGGAAAAAGTCGCCGTTTGAAACAACGCAGATAGTAGACGATAGGAATCCATCAAAGCCTCGGATATATTTCCAAGATGCTAAATTTCATTGAGCTGTCCAATCCTTCTGACAAGAAAAAATACCTAGATAGTTATTTGAAGGATATTGGGCCTGGTTCTGCGACTTGGGTTGTGTCCGATCTAAGAAATAAATTTGAAATTCAACAAATGATTTTAAAAGATCAAGATTCTTTTGAAGACCTCAGTGTCATGAGAGCCAATGAGCTTTGGCGTTTTTTGCTAAAACGAGCTCGCCCAGAAATAAAATTGATTTCAAGAGACTTTATCCGAATCTGGATTCGTGATCGCTTGCGTAAATCTGAAACGAAATGGGGTTCACAGGTTGATCAAGTTGTTTTTGAAATGATGGATATGATGGCTCCAATTCATTTGCATGAAAATGGCGGCCAAATGATGCGAACTTGGTTTCAAGAAAATCCTGAAAGCTTGCAAAGATGGGGTGGTTGGTTTCTTTTGTCCGAAGAACTTTTCGAAGAACTCATTGGCCAAAAGAAAATTTGCAATCAGTGGATCGCTCCACTTTTACAGGCTGAAACTTCATGGGAATCTTTTTGGAGCCGTCCCATCATTTTTGATTTGGGTGCCAATCTGCACCAAGCTGAAGCAGAATTGATTTTGAATTTAGCAAAGTCCACTGAAGTGACTGTTTTAGCGCCAATCGAAAAGCTGCAGAAAGAGTACGACTTTCTTTTTAAGCCTTACGTAGATCTTTATGGAAAATCAAAAAAAGGAGATTCTTCGAAGGCAAAAGTAGATTCAGCCGAAATTAAAACGGGAAATTCTGTCACGGTGGAAGTTTCTGGCATTTTGGCAGAATGTAAAATGGCTTGCGAGATGATCCGGCAATGGTTAGATCAAAATACTCCACCAGATCAAATTGCGGTGATCGCACCGGATATCGAGTCCTATTGGCCAATTCTAGAGCCAATTTTGCGAGCCGAAGGAATTCCTCTCAATAAAGACTCGGTTGTGAGGTTGCAGACTTTGCCCTCTGTGGCCCAGTGGGTTTCTGAAATTAAAATCGGAGCAAATGAAATTAAATATAGCGATTTGGAGCAAACGGTCTATTCAAATGCTAAGCCCACTCTTCGATTTGAAGAATTCTATTCCTTGTACAAAGAACTTTTAGATCCCACGGATCTCAAGCGCAGTCAGGCCATCTATCAGGGCTTTCAAAGCCGATTCTCGGCAACCCAGGAAATATCTTTAGATGAATTTTTAGGCTATTCTTTAAGCTGTTGGAAAGATTCTCAAACTTTGGCTCTAGAAATTTCTTTACGAGAACTAATGACCAATTCTGATATGTCGCAAAATCTGACGGTTTCTAGTTGGATCCAATTGTTGCAGCAGGTGGTTTCAAAAAAAGAAATTAAAATAGAAAAGGCAGAGCAACAGGGCATTCAGTTGGCAAATCTGACTGCTGCCGATTCCTTGCTGGTCACTCATCGAATCTTTCTAGGCTTAAGCGAAACCCAATTAAAGGGAAGAAAGTCTTCTTTGCTAATGCCCAAGGAAGTGACCTCGATTTCTTCAACTCTTGGTTTTTACCTCGAGCATCCAGAAGTAAGTCAGTTTGAATTTGATTTGCAGTGGCAATCGCGAAATCCGATTCAAGAGACCGTGTACTCATATCCATTGACTGGCTTTTCGGGAGCGGCCGAAGCGCCATCCGAGTTTTGGCTAGCCCTTTCAATGGGTAAAAATATTGGTCTGACTCAGCCCTCGAAGAGTCGATGGGATCAAGTTCTAAATTGTGAGCCAAGTTCAATTTTAATGGACGAGTATCATTGGGAAAAAGTTCAAATCCAAGAAGGACTGGTTCGAAGTCAAGTGGATCAAGGCTTAGCGCCATTGCCAACTATTGAACTCAAAAGAAAAATTTCCCTTTCTGCCTCTTCTATCGAATCTTATCGTGAGTGTCCGTTTATTTTTGCCGCACAAAAAGTTTTACGACTTAAGGATTTGCCTTTGTTTGACCTGGATGTCGATCGCAGAACCAGGGGGCAATTGGCTCACGGGGTATTGGATAAAATTTCTGTTGAGCCAAGAAGGTTTGATTGGAGCGACCAAGAGTTACAAGTTATCATAAATGATTTGCGTGAACCATTGGGTCTTTTACAAATGGATGAATTCATTTGGAACGGTCTTCGTGAGCGCCATGTCGCTATGGCCAAAAGATATTTGGCGTTTGAAAACGAGTGGTGTAAAATATTTCCTGAAACTAAAATCGTTGGTCGGGAAAAGTCCTTCGATTTTTTGTGGAATAATGAAAATCGGATCACCGGTAAGATAGATCGAATTGACAGTGATTCTAGCGGCAGAATGGCCGTTATCGATTATAAAGTCTCGCCAGGTGAGTACAAACATTTCAATGGTTGGATTGATAAAAATCAAATTCAATTGGCGCTTTATATGCTGGCAGTTGAAGGTGGGCATGTGCAAGAGCTTCCAGCTTCGGAAGTGATCGGTGCATTTTATTATATTTTAAAAAACATGAATCGCGACGGGGGATTGAAGGTCGAGGAAGCTTCGGGCACTTTGTTTACCATGGATCGAAAGAAAAATCGAATCTCACTTGAGGGAAAAAAGAAGCTTCTATCCGACGTCACTGTCTTAATCACAGAAACGATTCAAAATTTAGTAAAGGGTGAATTCGCACCAAAGCCCTTGGATCTAGAAAGCTGTGATACTTGTCATTGGAGGAATCTATGTCGATCGCCCCATTTGATTTAGTGAACGTGATTGTCCGGGCGGGAGCTGGTGCCGGAAAGACCACAGAGCTGACTGAGCGTGTGATTAAGCTTGCGCAAAATTTTAAAAAAGAAAATCAAAATTATCCGCATTTTGTGGTGACTACTTTTACTAGAAAAGCGACTCAAGAGCTAAAAGAGCGACTGATGAAGGTGGCTCTTAAAGAAAATGATCCAGCCCTACTTGAGTTTGTCAAAAGCCCAAGTCGACTTCATATCTCGACCATCCATGGTGTCCTGAGTTTGTTTTTGGCTCAATATGCTTCGGTTTTAGGTTTAAGTCCTAAAATTAAAATTGTTTCCGATTCAACTGAGCAAACTTCATTGAAGAAGAAATTGCGAGACCTATGTAGAATTGACCAGGAATTTAACGAATCATTTCAAAGCCTATTGGAAACTTTCGAGTTTCAAGAGTTGATGGCTGGTTTCAGTTCATTCGTTAAGATTAAGATGCAATATGGAAATATTTCCCGGGCACTTCCTTTGGATTTCGCCCAGATTGCAAAACAAGAAAGTCAGTCTTTGATTACAGAGATGAAAGATTTGGCCAATCAGATTTTGAGTGATTCTAATTCCTTGCCATCTGCAAATGGCGGGAAAGAAAACAAGGGTCTTCAGGCTTGGATTGATTATGCGAATTATTTAAAAATCCCATCCAACCTAAAGGAAATGCCTCAGGATTGGCAGAAGTTCTGGATTCAGTTTGATGAGGGCATCCCTTCGACTCGAAAAGGTAAAGATACGCCCGAGTCTTGGCTTCAATCTCGAGAAAGCATACAAAAAAAGACCGAAAGTTTATGTAGTCCTAAAGTTTCAATAGAGTTTTGGAATGAACATGAGCAAGCGGCAAAAAGATTTGAAGATTGTGCCAATAAGATCTCTACGATCATTGTTGATGAGAAATTGACTTCTGGCGAGATCACGATGTCCGATCTTGAAAATCTATCATTAGAGCTGATTAGGCGAAATTCCGAGACAGCAAAGTCCTTTTCGAAAACTTGGAACTATTGGTTGGTAGATGAATATCAGGACACCTCTCCTGTTCAAGTCGAGCTGTTGGAGGCCCTCATTGGGGATCGCAAAAGTTTCGTCGTAGGAGATCCACAGCAAAGTATCTACCTTTTTCGTGGGGCCAAGGCAGAAGTTTTTTCGAATAAGGAAAAGAAGTTTTCGACGACAGATGGTCTATTGGCCAAGAAAATGAAAAATTATCGATCCACTCCTTCATTGCTAGAGTGTATTAATTTTCTTTTTACCCGAATGTCGGATCAATTTCATGCCATGGAAACCCGGGACCAGGTCACGGGTTCTGATAAGGTTCTGGATATTATGGTTTGCCCTGAAGATAAGGATTCAGAGACTCATCCAGAAGTCACAGCCACCTTGTTTCGAATTCAGGAGCTGCTGGCTCAGGGCATAGCGCCCGAAAAGATTTGTGTTCTGGCGAAGAGTAATGATGATTTGGAGCAACTTGGCTTGGCAGCAAAGCTTTGCCAAGTCCCCGTGCAGGTTCACTCGTCAGGATCTTTTTTTGAAAGACCTGAGGTCATTGATGGCTTGGCGCTATTGAAATTTCTTTGTAATCCCCATGACAATTTCAACTTTCTTCAGCTGTTAAGAGGGCCCTATTTTCATCTGAGCGATACTTTGATTGCAGATTTGGTTTCCGGTGCCAAGGATTCGTATTGGCTTTCATTTCTTGAAACAAAAAAAGATTCCAGTATTTTGAATCTACTTTCATCTGAGTTGGTGAAAACTCGTAAAATCGGAATTGGTCAGGTTTGGGTGAATTTGCTTATCCAGCGTGGCTATTTTCAATTTGCGCAGTTGTTAGATCCTTCGGGAAGGCGAGAAGCTAATATTTGGAAATTGATCCATTTGGTAAAAGGTGAAGAAAAAAAACCTGGGTTTAATTATTTGCAGTTTCTAAATGACCTGCAGACCAGCGTCGACACCGAGGAAACCCAACAAGCGGATGCGGTTCCCGTCGTTGAGCCCAAGCGAGTTCATTTGATGACGGTGCATGCCTCAAAAGGATTGCAATTTGAACATGTGCTTTTGCCTAGGATGGGTAAGACGCCGCCGCCTCCCAAGTCTCAGTTTTTTATGTTCAGTGAAAATTCGCTGCGCTGGACTTTAAGTTTAGTGAATTCAGAAGATGGGAAGAAGGTTTCTTCTCTGGTGGGGCAACAGATTCTTGAAACTTTGAAACGTCGGCAATCAGAAGAAGATGAACGAGTTTTTTATGTCGCCGCAACTAGAGCCGAGAAATCATTGACCTTTATTTTTTCTGATAATTTTAAGCCAGAGTCCTGGGCTGGGAAAATTCCGTTTTCTTTGACGGCTGGTGAGCATCAAGAGCCAAACTTTTCCTATTTGGTTCGCAGTGACAGATTTCAAGTTTCTAGTGGCGTCAATGTCGTTCAATCGATGAATGCTTTGTCTGCCAAGTACCATTGGATAAGTGGTGGCAATCAGTTGACCTCGGTGACTGAATTGATTGCCGCACCCAAGGAAGCACAAGAAAATCAGGAGGTGGCTCAGCAAAATGTAGCCGCCACTGAAAGTAGAAAACTTCAAATTTCTGATATTCAAAAAGCTCTAACTGGAGTTCAAGTTCATCGGATTTTTGAAACTTTGAAATATAGCCTCATGCGGGATCCAGCATTTGATTGGAAGAACCTCAGGGTCGAAGATGGAATTGGTTTTGATGAAGCTTTAAAATATTTAATGACAGATCAAAACGGTATCTGGGGCCAAGTGATTCGAAATGGCGAAGTTGAATTTGGATTTTCAGCTTTGAGCGAACAAAAGATCAATCAAAAAGTCATTCAAGGTCAGATTGATCTTTGGGGACGGGACGATCATGGTCAGGCTTGGGTGGTAGACTATAAAACTGGCAGTCCAAAATACTCTGAAAAAGCATTTCAGCAATTAGAGGTTTACGCTTGGGCCTTGGCCAAAATGAAAAAGCTGCATCCCAATGAAAAGATCCAGCTCGCGGTGATTTATCCCTTTGCTCAGAAGACCCTGGTCCGCCCATCTCAGTTAAAGACAGGCGGCAGGTTTCCTTCATTTCCTCAGACTTAGTTGAAGCGATTCAACTCAGGATTCATCATATATAAAATTTTATTTAAAAAGCCTAAGTTGTTCACAACCATACCATGGTTTGTTTCCAACAAGTCTTCTTTCAAGTACATGCTAAAAACCTGTGCCTTGATCTGTTCGCTTGGATCTTGAGCCACATCTCCAGCACCCTGTTTAGCTTTGTCGCCTGATTGATCAGCAGACTGGTCTGCAGATTGATCTGGTGATCCAGCGCCAGCCTTACCTGACTTATCAGCGTATAGAGCTAAAAGAGCCTTGGTCGAGATTCCAACATAAGGAAGTGCCTTAGTTAAAGACTCGATTTCATTTGCTGAACCTTGTAGCAACGAACCAACAAGTTCTGCTGGGATTTGACCAGAAGTAACCAATTGAATCACTTGCTCAGCCAGTTGTTCGTTTTGGCCCATGAAGTTCACCATCAAATCAGCAACCTGATCA
>CAZDHC010000014.1:0-37185 GCA_964505225.1 uncultured Bdellovibrio sp.
GCACTTTGGCTTTGGCGCCATCGCGGTCTAAATTGTAGATCTCCGCTAAAAGTGAAAAACTGTCCACAGGTGAAAGATCCCACCACAATTGGTTTTTTTGGCCCAATAGGATGCTCATTCGGCTGAGGTACTTGGATTCGCGTTCCCAAGGCCTAGAACCCAATACAGTTGCCGTTCCAGCTGAAGGCTGCACCAGCCCAGAGAGAAGTTTCAGCAGAGTGGTTTTGCCGGCGCCATTTGCGCCCACCAAGCCAATGATTTGTCCCGATTCAATTTTTAAGTCTGTTGCCGCAAGTGCCACCTTTTCGGTGTACTTTCGCTCCCAAAAGCCTTTGATGCTATTCCACAAGCCTTCGGGTTTATCGTAAGATTTGAAGGTTCTGCTTAAGCCTTGAGTTTCAATGACAACCGACATGATTAAACTGAAATCACTTCTTTAATTTCAGGCAATAACTCTTGCATGCGAACCTCAATGCCTTCTTTTAGGGTAGCAGTTGAGCTTGGGCAACCATTGCAAGATCCTTTCATTCGGATCGCAAGAACTCCATCGGTGAATCCCGCGTATTCGATGTCGCCGCCATCAAGAGCCACAACCGGTCTAATTTCTGCCGCTAAGATTTTCTTAATCTTTTTTACGATTTCAGAATCATTTGGATCTTCATCTGAATTGACCGCATCGGGAAGGTCTAAATAGATTGCTTCGCCTCGCTCAAGGTGTTCTCGGATCAAACCAGCCAAAGGCTCGGCCAATACATCCCAATCCACCCAGTCTTGCTTGGTCACGCTGACAAAATTAGGTCCAATGAAAACGGCGTTGGTCCAAGGAAATCCAAAAAGTTTTGAAGCTAGAGGTGATCGTTGGGCTTCTTGGGCCGATGGAAAGTCAATGGAGCGATCCAAAATCTCGGAATCGATTTGAAATTTCATTGTGGCTGGGTTCGGAGTCATTTCGATGGCTACTTGATATGTCATTGGGATTCCTCTGTTTCCGGTGTTTTACAGTTATTCCAATTGGAATTCAAGACTGTCTCAGAATGACTCGATTAAAATGACCCTAATGTATCCTAATACATTGAATTTTTTTGATATTTTAGCCGAAAAGACCTGGGTACAATCTGAATAGGTTACCTTGGGGGATTGAATGAGGCGCAATAAGACAGTGGCAGCAGTGTCTTTGATGTTGATTTTTGCCGTTTTGGCCTTTCAGAATTGCTCAAAGACAGGATTTGGAGTTCAGACCATTTCAGGTACCTCTGGGGGATCAAGTCTTGGCGTGGACCCTGTTTTTCAACGGACCTTAGATCAAACGAGCCCTGGTCAGGCCGCAAATTCTGCAAACCTTGAACCTTTGGTGATTGTCATAGCTGGGCAATCGAATGCCACAGGCTTTGGACAGGTGAACAGTTTAACTTCAGAGCAAAAACTAATTCCCGGAAATGTGGACTACTATTTTGAAGGAGTAAAAAGAAGCAGTTTTTCAAATGAACGGGATGACAATGGTGACGGTAGTTTTGATTTTGGACTTGAAGTTGGGTTGGCGCAAGGTCTTTCCCAGATGTTACCCAGTCGAAAAATTGTCCTGATAAAAACGGCGGTGGCGGGAGCTCCAATTCAAAAATGGCTAACCAACTATACAGACCGAGCAGGTGTAAAAGTAAATGGTGGCAAGTGTTTTTCTAGTCGAGAATCTGGAGATTGTAAGGATCACTTGGGTCACGACATGCACTCGTTAAAAGATGATATAGATCAAGTTCTAAGTCGCTATCCGAATGCTCGAAAAATGACGTTTGTTTGGATGCAGGGTGAAGGGGATGCCGTCGGCTGGCAAGAGTTAGGCCCTAGTTACCGTGAAAATTTCAATCAATTTCAAAGACGTGTCGTAAGCGAGTTGGGATTCTCCCAGATTGTGGTGGGGCGAATTTATTCGATGAAAACAAGTCTGTATCCTGTCACGGTCAGTACTCCTCAAAGCGTGATACCGCTTCAGGATGGAATCAACCATGTTCGAGAAATGCAAAGTCATTTTCCCGAATTTTTTCCAGGCGTTCTGAAGGTTGTCAATACCGACCGCCAATCCCTACAAGACTACTATCATTTCAATTCGGCATCTTATTTGGCCTTAGGGAAATGTTTTGCCAATGCAATTTCATTTGTCGGGCCCTATTTTGATTGTGATACCAATGGCAGTGTGACGGGGCTGGCTCAGTTAAGTGATGGACAATTGCGTGACGACGTAGATATTTTTCTAAAAGACTCTTACAGAAGGTGGTTGCATCGCGATCCAGATTTTGGCGGATATCAATATTGGGCCAAGCAATTGATAACCCGAGCGATAACCCAAGAGGGTTTGACTTCGTTTTTGCAAAATGTTTGCAGCAATAATCAAGGAACTCCCATAGCGGCCTATCAGATTTGTCAATTTGGCAACTCTTGCATTCAAAGAGCCGAGGCGGAAACGTTATTGGCGACAAATTCAGCAAAGGGATTTTCAAATTGTCGAATTGAAAGTTTAAATGAATGTGTTGCTGGTTACGGTGCTCTAAGGGCATTTAGAACAGTCTGTGATGACTTTACAGGAAGTGATTATGATGGACGGGATTTTATTTTTGGTCTTTACACGAGGTACTTTTTAAGAAGCCCTGATTTAGAAGGTTATAACTATTGGTCCAATGACACATCCACTTGTGCACCTCGAAAAGATTGGACCTTTAAAACCCATGCTGGCTGTAGAGCAAACTGCAACGTAAATGCGCCCATGCCAGCGTGTCAGTAGGCAAATTAGAAGGTTGGATTAAATCAAATTTAAGTCATTTGATGGAACAGATGAGTTGGCCTTTTGATTCGATTTAAATTTGGGTAACCTGATCTCAAAAGTTGTTTTCTCATCGATTCGAAGGTGCTTTAACGTGCCGCCATGATCATCGATGATCCCTTTAGAAATGCTCAGACCAAGACCCGTTCCTTTTCCAACCTCTTTGGTTGTAAAAAATGGCTGAAATATTTTTTGAGCAATTTCGTCGGGAACACCATGGCCATTGTCTTGAATTTGAATCGCTAAAAAGTCCGGCTCGTCTTTGAAAGACAATGAGATGATTTTTTCGCCTTCATTGTTTTGAATGGCATCAAAGGCATTGTTCATTAAATTTAAAAGGACTTGAGAAATTTGAACTTCGCGTGCTCTTAAAATACACTGCGGAATCGGATCCATATCTAACAGAACGCCATTTTTTTTGAATCGTTCACGACAAAGTTCCAATGAATTTTCCATCGCATGTTCAAAATTGACTGGGACCATCGGGTCTCGATCGCCTTGTCTAGAAAAGGTTTGAAGCCCTTGAATGATTTTTGAAATCCTTTGAGTGGTTTGGATGATTTTTTCAGATTTCGCTTCGATCTCGGCAAAAGTAGCTTCCCTATTTTCGGGCTTGGAAGACTTGAGGACTCTGCCTATCATCGAAGCTGCGATTTGAATGACCGCTAAAGGATTATTAATTTCGTGTGCAATTCCACCGGCCATTTCACCTAGGGTGGCTAGCCGCGAGTTGTATTCGGCATTGGATCGCTGCAAAGCCAATTCTTCACGGGCCAGTTTTAGATCTTTAATTGGCAAACCCACTGCGAAAATGGTCATGGTGACGTCCCAGACTTTTTCAAAAGATATCAAATAGTAGAATTTTTCTTCGACGTTGTTTTTGACTTCGGTCCATTCAATTTCTGTGGATTGAGCTCGAACTTTTGAATCCACAAAGTCAGCCAAGGCTTTTTTGATAGCCAAATTATTGCGAAAGGCTCGAAAGCTGTCTGAATAATCGACCCAGTTTTGATTTTCATCCGAAATCGCTACAAATCCAGGAACTGAGTTTAATAAGCTATGTGTTTTTTCAGCCTGGTACCGCAATGAAATTTCAGTCAAAAGGCCTTTGCGAATGTCCTTTGAACTTTTGTAGGAACCAATAGCTAGGTAGCCAATAAATAGACTGAAGCAATAGAGAAAAAAAGATTCATAGTCGTTGTGAGGGCGATTGTTTAAAGCCAAGATCGGTGGACCGCCCATGGCCAAGAGATAGGCAAATTGAAGTTTAATAGAAGGCGAAACGCTTTGTAGCACTCCGCTTAAAAAACCAATGATAACTAAAGTTAAAATAGTGCCGTGAAAACTGAAAAGTCCTTGGGTCGAAATCGTGAAAGCGCCGATGCAACCCCACACAAAGGCACCAGTTAAAAAAAGTCCCGCTTGTGTTTTGTATTCAGACGTATTGTTTGAAATGGGCTTACCGTAATAAACCCAAAGTCGAAGCAAACAAATTGCGATGATAATAAAAAAAGGCCATGCCGGAATGACTGGGTGGATAGCGCCAAAATAAAATTTATAAGAAAAAAGAGCGCAAACCGGAATGTGAAAGAAGGCTCCAATGATGGACCTATCTAAGACTTCTTTTCGGATTCGGAAAGCCAAAGTAGAGCTTTGGCTCGATGTATGAGGATATTCAAAGGCCGAAGTCGCTTGGCTTTGTTCTTGATTTATATCGACATTTTGATCTTTGAAGCGCGGCAAAATCACATCCCCTCATGTTATTTTGGGCCGTAAACTAAAATACTTCACAAAAGTGATGTTTATGTAGGCATTTGTCAACGAACGCCTTGATTTGAAAGTTAAAAAACAATAAGTTCTCCAGCATTCATTTTAAGGAGAATACATGACACCTCGAGTAAGAGAAATTTTGAGCTGGTATGGTGCTGACAACGTTGGCGTTTTGACAAATCTTTCACGAATGATGAACCACGGTCGCTTAAAGGGCACGGGAAAACTTGTGATCTTGCCAGTGGATCAAGGTTTTGAACATGGACCAGCGCGATCTTTTGCTAAAAATCCAGATGGTTACGATCCCGCTTATCACTTTGAATTGGCAATTGAATCTGGATGCAATGCCTATGCAGCGCCATTGGGTGCACTTGAAGCTTGTGCCAGGGATTTCGCTGGCGAAATTCCATTGATTTTAAAAATCAATAACTCGGACACTTTGTATTCTAACAAAGCTCCAATCTCAGCGCTGACTTCAAATGTAGACGATGCTTTGCGATTGGGTTGTGCTGGAATCGGTTTTACAATTTATCCAGGAAGTTCTTTCCGTAAAGACATGTACGAGGAAATTCAATTTGCTGCTCGTAAAGCTAAAGAAGCTGGATTGGCTGTTGTGATCTGGTCTTACGCTCGCGGTGAACAAATTTCTAAAGATGGTGAAACTGCTATTGATGTGATCGCATATTCGGCACACATCGCAGCTCAACTTGGTGCTCATATCATCAAAGTAAAGCCTCCAACAGCGCACATCGAACAAGATGCTGCTCGCAAAGTTTACGAAGCTCAAGGCATTAAGGTGACTTCATTGGCTGATCGCGCTCGTCACGTGGTGCAATCAAGTTTTGCAGGTAAGCGTATTGTGATTTTCTCTGGTGGCGAAGCTAAAGGCACCGATGAAATCCTTGCGGAAGTGACTCAGTTGGATCAAGGTGGCGGGTTCGGCAGTATCATGGGTAGAAATGCCTTCCAAAGACCAAAAGCGGAAGCGATTCAGTTGTTACACAAAGTGCAAGACGTATTTGCCGGAAAGCCGCTTTAATCATGTCAGTTCATCATGATAATCCTTTGCGCGCGGAAAAAAGAAAAAAGCTTCATGCGATGAAAGAGGCGGGGATCAACCCGTTTCCTTATTCGTTTGAGGATAAAACAAAAGTTTCTGAAATTATCGCTAAGCACGCTGAAAAGTTACAGGCAGGCGAGAAACTTTTAGATTCCAATTACCGTGTTGCGGGTCGATTGATGACCTTACGATTGATGGGTAAAGCCGCATTTTTTAACGTTCAAGATCAGTCAGGCAGTTTGCAGATCTACATCAAAGTCGAAGAGCTATCTGAAATGGATCGCAAAGCTTTTGAGTTGATTGATTTGGGCGATATCGTCGGTGTTGAAGGTTATGCCTTTAAATCTCAAAAAGGCGAGTTCTCGCTTTATGCAAAAAAATTCCAAGTTTTGACTAAAACCTTGGAGCCATTGCCAGAAAAGTTTCATGGAATTGCCGATATTGAAATCAAGTATCGTCATCGACATTTGGATTTGATTTCAGATGCAGAATCTCGAAAGGTTTTCGAAGCCAGATCAAAAATCATTCGAGAAATTCGTAACTTTTTGGATGCTCGTGGGTTTATGGAAGTTGAAACTCCGATTCTGCAGCCAATCTACGGAGGAGCTGCTGCTCATCCGTTCACGACTCATCACCGTGCATTAGATATGAAGCTTTATATGCGTATTTCTCCAGAGCTTTACCTAAAGCGCCTGGTTGCTGGTGGCTTTGAAAAAGTTTACGACATCGGTAAAGTCTTCAGAAATGAAGGAGTAGATCGCACTCACAATCCAGAATTCACTTTGCTTGAGTGGTACGAAGCCTACACGGATTACAATTATCAAATGAAACAATTTGAAGAATTGGTTTCGGGTCTTGCGCTTAAAATCACTGGTAGCATGAAGGTTCAATATCAAGGCAAAGAAATTGATTTCACTCCGCCTTGGCGTCGTTTGACCATTATGGATGGAATTCGCGAATATGCGAAAGTGGATCCAGATCAAATTTCAGAGCAAGATCTATTGAAAGAAATTAAAAAATATCCTGATATTTACCCAAAGGTCTTCGATGCCAATGGCAATCCCAAGGTGAATCGTGGAGAAATGTTGGTTCGACTTTTTGAAGCCACAGTAGAAGAGCATTTGTGGCATCCAACTTTTGTGATGGACCATCCGGTGGAAATTTCTCCGCTGACAAAAATCCACCGCACTCATAAGGGCCTGGTCGAGAGATTTGAGCCTTTTATTGCTTGCATGGAAATCGGAAATGCTTACTCAGAATTAAATGATCCTGAGGAGCAATACGCCCGTTTGCAAGAGCAAGATGCGAAGCGAGTGGTGGACGAAGAGGCTCAGCCAATGGATGAGGATTTCATTCACGCCATTGACACCGGTATGCCGCCCACAGGTGGAGTCGGACTGGGTATTGAGCGAATCGTGATGATTTTGACCGATCGTCCGAGCATTCGGGACATCATCTTTTTCCCAACTATGAAGATCAAATAATGAATTTAGCCTCTCGATTTGGCATTTTGGTCATTGGATTTGTGGTTCTTGCCAATTTTCTATTAGTCGGATGTCAGCAGCAACCGACTAAAGTCTATCAAACAGTACCGACTCAGGTTTCTGACAAAGTTCGAACTAAAAATATAGTTCCAACTTTGCAAACTGTGATCATTGATGCCAGGCCCGCATTTGAATTTGCCATTTCCCATCTCAATGGCGCCATTAATTTGCGTCCCGAGGACTTCAATCAACAAGAAGCTCCTTTTCGAGGAGTGCTTGAAAAGGATAAGTTCTATCACGCCAGACGTTTGGCGCGCTTGGGTATTGCACCTGACACCCACGTCGTTGTGGTGGGGCGGGGAGCAAAAGGACAGGGCGAAGAAGGCCGTATTGCTTGGATGCTCAAACATTTTGGCGTTCAAAATGTCGAGTTCTGTGCGACTCAGTACTTTTCATTGCCTTTAACCAGCAATGAAGCTCCGCCGCGATTGTCTTTGCCGATTTGGAAACCAAATTTGGATGAATCATTGGTAGTTGAAAAAGAAGACTTCTTGCGGGCGACTAAAGTTCCGGCGGTCGCTCTGTCTTCGGTTTTGATTTTAGATATTCGTCCCGAAGAAGAATATTTGGGAAAGGCCAAAGTCTTTAAAAGAAACACTCCTGTTTTTTCGAATACCATCAACATCCCTTGGACTCAATTTTTTGATGAACAGGGATTGGTCAAGGCGGACATGAAAGAAAAGCTCAATGCGGTCGGCATTTCCAGCATGCGGATCATTTACGTGATTGGCAACATGGGTGCTGAATCTGCGGCTGTCACCTTGGCGCTGCGAGAACTAGGATTTAATAAATCAGCTAATTTCGCTGGCGGATACAACGAATTGGTCAATTCGAAGTAGATTTAAGAGGCGACATTTAGTTTAAATAAAACTGAATGTAGGGCTTTTAAAAAGTCTGGATCGTATCGGCCAGACAATTTCTCTTTAATCATCGTCACAGCGTCCATTGGTTTCAAAGGAACATTGTAAGATCTTTGCGTGGTCATGGCATCGTAGGTGTCTGTCAGTGCCACAATTCGCGCGAAAGGGTGAATCTCTTGGCCGGAAATATTTTGAGGATAACCATTCCCAGAAAAAGATTCATGATGCTCAAAACATGCTGCTTTAACAGCGTCTGAGCAATTGGGGTTTTGATTTAAAATAATCAGGCCATATTGAGGATGTTTTTGCATTTGCGCCCACTCAGCATCAGACAGGCTTCCTTTTTTGCAGAGGATATCTAGGCTGACTTGTCTTTTGCCGATGTCGTGAAAAAGAGCCGCAATACCCATTTCCTCTAATTCTTTTTTGTTAAAGCCCACAGCTTCGGCCAATCCCAATGAGTAAATTCCAACATCCAGCGAGTGATTGTAAGTGTAGAAGTCATGACCTGACAAAGAGATCAAGTGACCCATGGCTTCGGGCTCAGCTTGCATAAAATCGATGAATTCGTTGATCACAGGTCGCGCGCCATCCAAAGCCTTATTGACGTCAGGATGCTCAAAAAGTTCTTCAACTAAAGTCATCGAGGACTCGCGCAAAAGAACTGCCTTTTGACGAACATCTAAATCGTCAGAAATGAGTTGTTCGTGTACATAATTTTTGTAGGCTTTGCGGTCTTCTTCTTTGACTAAAAAGTGATGGCCAGAATCTTTATTCTCGAGCGTTTTAATTTTAGAAAGTTCTAATTTGTCTCCGGCTCTGACATAGACAATGTTCGAATTGTTGATCTTGATATGAAGATCAAAAGTCAGTGGTTTTCCGGGGACAAGAGTATTGATTCGCACTTTAAAAAAAGCATTATTCTCGGTGGCGCTCATAGGATAATTCTGCCATGGTTTCGGATATTTCCAATTTAAAATCGTCAGAAGTCTGTAAAAGAATGGAATTTGAGATCAAATTAAGACGCTGATTTTCCAGGCCTTTTTGACTGGGAGTTTGACAAAAAATCAAAATCTGTGATCAAGTCGTGCCTGATGGCGAATACGGGTCCGGGCAATAGTAATTCAGCGGCAAATAAACCAGGTGTACGCCTGGATACGGACGTTCAATTCTTAAAAGGAGTTGGACCAAAGTTAGGCGAATTGCTGGGGCGTCGGGGAATTTACAACGTCAAAGATTTGCTGAATTATTACCCTCGCGCTTATGAAGATCGCAGGGCTGCACGAAATATTGCCAGTTTAAAACTGAACGAGGTGGTCAGTTTAAAGGCTCAAATCGTCAAAGTGAATTCCATTCCCATGGGGAAAAGTAGTCGTCGAATTTATGATGTGCTTTTGCGGGATGCTTCGGGACAGATCCATTGCAAATATTTTCGTGTTCCTTATAAGGGCTATTTCGAAAGATTTGCTCAACAAAAAGAAGTTCGCATCACCGGAAAGGTGATTGATTACCGGGGGCGGATGGAATTTCACCATCCAGATATTCGCGACATCGAAAGCGAAGAGGAAATCCAAGATGATTTGGTGCCGATTTACACAGAAATCGAAAACCTCACCTCGGCCAAAATCGTCAGATTGATTCGGCAAGCTCTCGAGCAAGTTCCGCCCAAAACCTGGGGAACAGAGCAATTTCCAGCAAGCGTTTTAGAAAAGTGCAATTTGATTCCACGGCAAGAGGCAATTTGGTTATTGCATCGCCCACCGCCGGATCAATCTCAGCAACTTCATATTTCGCAACTTTATAGTGAGCAAAAATCGCCAGCGCATAAAAGAATTATTTTTGAAGAGTTCTTCTGGCTTGAATTGTATTTGGCTTCCAAAAAAGCGGGCTTGCAGAAAGAAAAAGGAATTCCGATTTCTGTTTCAGGGAAGCTAGTGAAAGAGCTTGAAGGAAAGCTACCTTTTCAGCTGACTGGAGCTCAAAAGCGGGCCTTTCAACAAATTCAAAAAGATTTGGAAAAGCCACATCCAATGCATCGGATGGTGCAGGGGGATGTGGGGAGCGGAAAGACTTTGGTGGCCTTTATGGCGGCTGCCTTGGTGGCTGAAAGTGGCCGGCAAAGTTGTCTAATGGCGCCAACCGAGATTTTAGCGGAACAGCATTTTAAAAATGCTCAAAAGATTTTAGATGCTGTTGGAATAAAAGTCGGAATGCTGACGGGTAAAACCAAAACCGCCGAGCGAGATCAGCTTTTAGCTCAGTTAGAAAATGGAGATATTCAACTATTGATTGGCACCCATGCCTTGATTGAAGACTGGGTGAAGTTTCAGGATTTGGCCTTGGTCATTGTGGATGAGCAGCACCGTTTTGGAGTCGAACAACGAGGAAAGCTGAAAAGCAAAGGACTCAGTCCGCACTTTTTGGTGATGACTGCCACTCCGATTCCTAGAACATTGGCGATGACTGTTTATGGTGACCTCGAAGTTTCTGTGATCGATGAGATGCCGCCGGGGCGAAGTCCTATTCAAACTCGGGCTGTTTTTGAAAATAAAAGAGCCGAGGCCTTGGTGTTCATGCAGGAACAAATTAAAAAAGGCCGTCAAGCCTATGTGGTTTATCCGTTAGTAGAAGAATCTGAAAAAATCGATTTGAAAAATGCGGTGGATGAATTTGCCAAACTTCAGGTGCAGTTTCCAGAAATTAAGATGGGGCTATTGCATGGCAAAATGAAGCCGGCAGAAAAAGAACAAGTGATGAATTTGTTCCGCGCAAATCAAGTGCAGGTTTTAGTGAGCACCACTGTGATCGAAGTTGGGGTCGATGTCCCCAATGCGAATATTATGATTATTGAACATGCCGAGCGATTTGGTCTTTCGCAGTTACATCAGTTGCGGGGCAGGGTCGGCCGAGGTTCCCATAAAAGCTTTTGTATTCTGTTGATGGGAAGGGCAGTGAGTGAAGAGGCTCGCGCCAGAACTCGGTTTATGGAAGAGACGACAGATGGATTTAAGATCGCTGAATTTGATCTAGAAATGCGGGGGCCTGGCGAATTTCTTGGCACACGGCAGTCAGGACTTCCGGGGTTTCAAATGGCAAATTTGATCCGAGATGTGCTTATTTTACAGGATGCAAGGATAGCAGCATTTGAAATCCTTCGCGAAGATCCTGAGCTTAAGTTGCCCCAAAACAAGTACCTTCGAGAGGAGCTTTTGAGGGCTCATGGCCCGGCGGCCCTTGCTGGGATTGCCTAACCGCACCTTTGAAAAAATGAAATTGTCTGTCACGAAAGACACGGCGAGTAGAGGTTATTTGTCTCATCGAAATTATTTGCTCAAAAAACTCTTTATTCTCAATAAAAACAATGCTCAACTCCTACGCAAATAAAGTTCTGACGAGGGGAATGTCATGAAAAATACTTTTAATACTATTGGAATGGTTGCGGTAGCAGCGTTGTTGACTTCATCAGTCGCAACAGCTGGAACAGTTTTGCGTTTTCAAAATGGAAACGTGAATGCTGCAGAGGTGGCGCAAAAATCGATCATGTTATCTTCATTGAACGAAGATTATGTGGTTCAATTTAAAGGCGCAATTACCGAGGCTGATAAAACTGCTTTAAAAGCAGCTGGCTTACAGATTTTTCGATATATTCCTGATGATGCTTTGATTGTTCGTGGAACGTCAGCGCAGATTTCAAATTTTGCACAAAATGGCAAAGTGAATGCTTTCGTACCGTTTAAAGGTGCGATGAAATTGTCAGCAAACTTGCCGGCGTTGAGTGTGTTTTCTAAAATTCAATCTGAAGTTGTGGTCATTTCAGCATTTTCGGCTCAAGACGCTTCAGCAATTTTGGAAACTTTGCGCGCTTCTGACTCGAATCTTTTGGTTCTAGATCAGACTGGCAGAACTTTGACTTTGCGATTGAATTTGGCAAATGTTGCGGACCTTGCATCATATCGTGGTGTTGAGTTCGTGCAAAAAGCTGAAAAGATTGAGCCATTGCATATCGACTTATTAGATGAAGGCTCAGTTTCAACTCAAGAGACTCCTCCAGCAGGTGATTATTCTGATATCACAGGCGTTGAGTCTGGAACTCGAGTGATGGGATTTGAAACAATTTGGGCTGCTGGATACCATGGAAATGGTCAAATTGTAGCGATGGCAGACACTGGTCTTGATTCAGGAAACGCTGACACAATAGCGGCAGACTTCAAAGGTGCTGTTAAAGGTGCGGGATACTCTTTCGGTGTTGGTGCTAAATCTTGGGACGATCCAATGGGCCATGGAACTCACGTAGCGGGTTCAGTTATGTCTCGTGGTGTGTCTTCTGCTGGAAAAGTTCGCGGTGGTGCTTATGAGGCCATGATCGTTCCTCAGGGAATGTGGTCTCCGATTGTAGATAACTTAACTGTTCCTCCAAAATTGAATAAGCTTTTTGATGGAGCTTATGCAGACGGTGCGCGAATTCACACCAACTCTTGGGGTGCAGCTGCAAACTTTGGTGCCTACGATGCAATGGCTCAGCAAGTAGATGAATTTATGTGGAGTCATCCGGATTTCTTAGTTCTATACGCTGCTGGAAATTCTGGCGTGGATAAAGACAAAGATGGTCGCATCGATCCAAATTCAATCGGATCTCCAGGTACAGCGAAAAATGCTTTAACTGTAGGTGCGTCTGAAAACTTGACTGACCATGGTGGAATTCAACGAAAAATCAGTGAGCTACGCTCGGCGAAAGACAACTGGCCAGCTGAACCAATCTGGTCTTCAAAAATGTCAGATAACGCCGAAGGTATGGCGATGTTCAGCTCTCGTGGACCAACTAAAGACGGTCGCTTGAAGCCAGAAATCGCGGCTCCAGGAACAAACATCCTATCTAATAGATCACATGTTCCAAATGCAGAAGTTCTTTGGGGAGCATACAACGCTGACTACGCATACTCTGGCGGTACTTCTATGGCGACTCCGTTGGTTGCCGGTGCGGCAGCGGTAACTCGTGAAGTGTTGATGAAGAAAATGGGCTTGGCTAATCCATCAGCGGCTCTAGTAAAAGCAACTTTGCTTCACACTGCTCACGACATGTATCCAGGTCAATATGGTGAGGGATCTGCTGGTCAAGAGTTGAAAACTCGTCGTCCAAACAATGACGAAGGTTACGGAAGAGCTGACATGGTGGCTTTGACTAAGATTAGTTCTGCTTCAAAGTTTATCGATGCAAGTGTTGCTCAGACCGAAACTTATACTCAAAAGGTTCAGGTCGCTTCTGGTAAGTTGTTAGCAAATTTGGTTTACACTGACGCTCCGGGAACACCTTCAGCGGGTGCGGCTTTGGTTAACAATTTGGATCTAACTGTTACTGGTCCAAATGGTCAAACTTGGGGTTCTAAAGATCAGATCAACAACAATGAAATTGTTGAGCTTTCTGGTTTGCCAGCTGGAACTTACACTGTTTCTGTTCAGGGCGTAAAAGTGCCAATGGGACAGTCAGGCAAGCAGCCGTTTGCTTTGGTTATTAGCGCCGAGTAATTAATCGGTCTAAGCTGCTAAAAATACGAAGAAATTCGAGTTATTTAAAAATAAAAATTAAAAAAGAGGCTCCTTTTAGAGCCTCTTTTTTTTGGTCTAAAGCTCTTAAAGCCAATAAAATGATAGTCACTTTATAGACAGTTCAAGAAAAGATTTCATCTCGCTCTATATGTCGCCCTGGTCAGGAGTTTAAATTTGATAACTTGTGTCAAATGGGCTATAACTCCCGTGGCTTCAAGTGTGCCTAAAGATCTTTTTCTGTATTTTAGGCGCGTACTTGAATTGGAGGTTCTGTAATGTCTACTACTGGTTCGACCGAAAAGACGGATAAGACGCAAAAGCCGTTCGCAGGTTTCAAAGTTGGTGATCACGCTGTTTATCCAGGCCATGGCGTTGGTAAAGTTGTCGCTATAGAATCTAAAGAGATTATGGGCGCTAAACTAGAGTTCTACTCGGTTCAAATTTTAGAGAGTGGACTTAAAATTATGGTTCCAAAGACCAGCGTACAGCAGGTTGGTCTTCGTCCTATTATTTCAGAGGACGAAGCCAATAAGGTTATTTCAATTTTAAAAATCAAAGACGTTAAAATCGACACTCAAACATGGAATCGCCGATATCGCGAGTACATGGAGAAAATCAAAACTGGTTCAGTCTATGAAATTGCTGAAGTTTTGCGCGATTTGTTCCTGTTAAAGGTTGATAAAGAGCTTTCTTTTGGTGAGCGCAAGATGCTCGATACGGCTCGTGGTCTTTTGATGAAAGAACTTGCTCTCGCAATGAAGCAAGAATCTTTGACTCAGGAAGATGAAGTTAAGCAAATTTTCGGTCTTTAGTCGTTAGCCTCTACTCAAATCAGATAAATTTAGATATTTTATATCGTTTTTATCTGATTTCTTTTGGAGGCCTCTATGTCATTTCAAGAAGTTCGAGTTCGTTTTGCTCCTAGTCCAACTGGATATCTTCATGTTGGTGGTGCACGAACCGCCCTTTACAATTATCTTTTTGCTAAAAAACATGGTGGCAAATTTATTTTGCGAATCGAAGATACCGATCAGGCTCGAAGTACTGTCGAGTCTTTGAAGATGGTGATCGAGGATTTGCAATGGCTGGGGCTTCGTTGGGATGAAGGACCTGATGCGACAACTTTGAAAGATGTGGGATCCTTTGGTCCATACAAACAAAGTGAGCGACTTTCGATCTACAAAAAAGTTGCGGACGAGTTGATCCAGAAAGGATTGGCCTACTACTGCTTTTTATCAGATGACGAAATTGAAGCTCAGCGCGATCGATTGAAAGCGGCGGGAAAACCGCCACACATTGAAAGTCCCTATGAGAATTGGACATTAGCACAAGCTCAAACGGAAATGGCCTCGGGAAAAAAAGCGGTGGTTCGTTTTAAAACCAGAAATCTGAAAAAAGATTTTATTTTTAAAGATCTGATTCGGGGTGAAATCAAGTTTCCATCAGATATGGTGGGTGACTTCGTCCTTTTGCGTTCTGATGGTATGCCGGTTTACAACTTTTGCTGTGCCGTTGATGATCACATGATGCAAATCTCCCATGTGCTCAGAGCAGAAGAGCACCTTCCCAATACATTACGACAATTGATGATTTATGAATCGATGAATTGGGCGATTCCACAGTTTGGTCATTTGTCTTTAATTTTGGATGAAGATCGACAAAAGCTTTCGAAAAGAAAAGGCGCAACAAGCTGTCATGAATTTAAAATGGAAGGTTATTTGCCCCATGCACTTTTAAATTTTGTGGCTTTGTTGGGTTGGTCTCATGCTAATGGCAAAGAAATTTTAACTTTAGAAGAAATGGTTTCAGGTTTTGATTTAGATCGAGTCAATCCAGCAGGGGCTGTATTTGATGCGGTCAAATTGAAGTGGATGAATGCTCAACATCTAAGAGCATTTCCAGATGCAGAAATTTGGAAAATGATTGAGCCCTACTTAGCTACGGCCAATTTGAACTTAAATTCAGATCCAAGTTGGCAAGCTCAAAGCGCTGGGGTTTTTAAATCAGCTATGGAAACTTTAGCGGATGCGGTTCAGTGTTATAAACCTTTGTCGGATAATTCGTTTCAAATCGCCGGCGAGGCAAGTGAGATTTTTTCGTGGGAAAGCACCAAGGCGGTGTTGTCGGCGTGGAAAGAATTGGTGTCGGCTGAGACTAATGACTATATGACGGAAGAGCGATTTTTAAAGATTCAAGACTTGGTAAAAGAAAAAGCAGGAGTTAAAGGGAAGTTTTTATTTCAACCCATTCGAGTTGCTGTGATTGGAACTCCTCACGGAGCCGAGTTAAAAATTTTAGTTCCCTTGATGAGCAAGCAATCATTGCTGACACGAGTTGGCTTGTGTCTTGAAAAAAGTAACGGCTAACGAATCAAAGGCTAGTGAATGCAATTTGTTTATAATACTCAATCTCGGAAAAAAGAAAAATTCGAACCCCATGATCCAAAGCATGTGAAGATGTACTGCTGTGGTCCGACTGTTTATGGCCTTTTGCATGTGGGAAATTTTCGCGGAGCGATTTTCTATAACTTGGTTCGCAATTGGTTAGAGCACAGTGGGTATAAGGTTACATACGTTTATAACTATACAGACGTCGATGATAAAATTATCGACCGAGCAAATAAAGAGGGAAAAACTTCGAGCGAAGTATCGGAATTCTATATTGAGCAGTTCAAAACAGATTTTGCTCGCTTGGGCTTAAAGGCACATTCGCACAATCCTAAGGTGACTGAATACATGAAGCCGATCACGGATATGGTCAGTGATTTGATTGCAAAGAAAAAAGCCTATGTGGTTCCCGCCGATGTGCAAAGTGTTGGCCAAGGTTCCGAGAGGAATTCCGGAATGGGCGAAGTCCTCTATTCAGTAAAATCTTTTGATGGTTACGGAAAGCTTTCCAATCGAAATACCGATGAGCTTTTGGCCGATAACAGTGTGGACGCTGGCAACAGAAAACAGAGTCCATTGGATTTTGCTCTTTGGAAGCCATCTAAGCCTGGTGAGCCCTTTTGGCCTTCACCTTGGGGGCCTGGAAGGCCTGGGTGGCATATTGAGTGCTCGGCCATGGCGAAAAGTATTTTAGGTGAGCAAATTGATATTCACGGTGGTGGAATGGATTTGATTTTTCCTCACCATGAAAATGAAATTGCGCAAAGTGAAGGCTGCAGCGGGCACGGGTACGTCAAGTACTGGATGCACAACAACATGTTGAATTTTTCTGGAGCCAAGATGAGTAAGTCCTTGGGAAATATTATGCCGGCTCGAACCTTTATGGACGAGTACAATCCCGAGATTTTCAAATACATGATGCTTTCAGTTCATTATCGATCGGTTTGTGATTTTGGAGAGCAGGCGATTTCTAACGCTATTCAAGGTTTGGCCCGTATTTACTCGGCCTTGGCTGTGGCGGATGGATATTTGAATCAGGCCAAAGCAGCAGGTCAAAGTATTGATTCAATCCCTGTCGACCCTGGATTTTCGAAATTGACTGGTGCCGCTTGGGAAAAAATCACAGCGGCATTGAATGATGATTTTGCGACTCCAGAAGCTTTTGGTGAAATTTTTGGATTGGTCAGACAGTTCAATGGCCAAGTCAAAAAAGGCATGAAGGTCAATCCGGCCATTTTGGCTAAATCTTTGGGGCTTAAAAAAATCCTAAGCCAATTTGGTGAACTGCTTTCGCTATTTCAACAAACACCGGCTGAGTTTTTAACCACCTTAGATGACATGCTTTTGGTCCGAAAGAATCTAAAAAGAGAAGATGTGGATCGCTTAGTTGCAGAACGATTTAAAGTTCGGTCTGAAAAGGATTTTAAGAAGTCGGATGAGCTCAGAGATCAATTGTTAAAAATGGGAATTGTTGTCAGTGACACAGCCTCAGGCAGTGAGTGGGAAGTAGAAAAGTAGATTGTGGAAAGTGAAAAATTAAAAAATAGATGAAAACTAAAAAAGCGGCTTCGAAAAAAAGCAGCATTAAAAAATTTCAGCTTATTTCTGAATTTAAACCTTCGGGCGATCAGCCTAAAGCCATTGAATCTATTTTTCAAAACTTTGAACAGGGATCTAAGCATCAGACTTTGTTAGGCGTTACCGGTTCCGGTAAAACCTTTACAATGGCTCACACCATCGCCAATCTAAATGAGCCAGCGCTGGTGTTGGCGCCGAATAAAACCTTGGCAGCCCAGCTTTATGCCGAGTTCAAAGAATTGTTTCCGAACAATGCTGTGGAATATTTTGTCTCTTATTACGATTACTATCAGCCCGAAGCCTATATCCCATCGACAGATACCTACATCGAAAAAGATTCTGCGATCAATGAACAAATTGATCGAATGAGGCACTCGGCGACGCGGTCCTTGTTTGATCGTAAAGATGTGATCATCGTCAGCAGTGTCTCTTGCATTTACGGTCTTGGAAGTCCTGAGGCCTATGAGGGAATGATGATTCATTTGGTGAGCAACACTGAAATGAAGCGAGATCATTTGCTCAAAGAGCTGATTCGCATTCAGTACCAAAGAAACAATGTGGATTTCGCCCGGGGTAATATTCGAGTTCGCGGTGATGTGGTTGAGATTTTTCCGCCATACGAAGAAGAACGGGCCATTCGCGTCGAATTCTTTGGCGACTTCATCGAACGTATTTCTTGGGTCGATCCCTTAACCGGTGAAAATCTGGAAGATGTCGATCAGGTCGGCATTTATCCTGGTTCCCACTATGCCACAGGTGATGACAATATTAAAAAAGCGGTGACCACGATTCGGGATGAGTTGCGGGAGCGCCTTCAGTTTCTACAAAAAGAAATCAGGCTCTTAGAGGCACAAAGACTGGAGCAGAGAACCCTATATGACATCGAAATGATGGAACAGATGGGTTTTTGCCAAGGGATTGAGAACTATTCGCGACACCTGACTGGTCGTGGACCGGGGCAACCGCCGCCGACTTTGCTAGAGTATTTTCCTAAAGACTTTGTGACCTTTGTGGACGAATCCCATGTGACAATTCCGCAAATTGGAGGAATGTACCGAGGTGACCGTGCTCGAAAAACAAGCCTGGTGGAGCATGGATTTCGTCTTCCTTCGGCTTTAGACAATCGACCTTTAAACTTTCAGGAGTTCGAAGGTTTGATGGACAAGGTTGTTTATGTGTCAGCAACACCTGGGCAATATGAACTACAAAAATCTTCGGGCCAAATCGTGGAGCAAATTATTAGGCCGACGGGATTGATTGATCCTGTGGTTGAGGTTCGACCGGTTAAACATCAGGTGGATGATCTTCTTAAAGAAATTCGAGATCGAGTTAAGCTGAAAGAGCGAGTATTGATCACAACCTTAACCAAACGCAGTGCTGAAGACTTGTCTGAATATTACGAGTCCCTGGGCGTAAAGGTGAAGTATCTGCACAGTGAAATTGAGACAGTTGAGCGAATGGAAATCATTCGAGATCTTCGATTAGGGCTATTTGATGTTCTCATCGGTATTAACTTATTGCGAGAAGGCTTAGATATCCCTGAAGTGTCACTGGTGGCGATCACCGATGCGGACAAAGAAGGTTTTTTAAGATCAGAAAGATCCTTGATTCAAACCATTGGCCGAGCGGCCAGAAATCTCAATGGCCGAGTGATCTTATATGGAGATCGAATCACGGACTCGATGAAAAAAGCCATGTTCGAGACGGATCGTCGTCGAAAAATTCAAGACGACTACAACAAAGAGCACGGGATCACCCCGGCCTCGATTAAAAAGAAAATCAAAGAAGGTCTTGGAAATCTATTTGATGGCAATCCGGCGGCTAAAATTGGTTTGGATGCCAGCGAAAAGAAGAGTCAGAATATTTTTGATAAATTTTCAGAAAAGCCTGAAGCACTTCGTAAGGAAATTGAGACATTAAGAAAGAAAATGAAAAAAGCTGCGGATGATTTGGATTTTGAAGCGGCGGCAAAAATCAGGGACGAAGTGAAGCGACTGCAAATTGTCGAGCTGAATATACACTCGGGATCCATCGAAAAAGACACCGATGATGTGGTGGCGGGAAAGACTGATCAAAAGGCATGAAGAAAGTAGATGCCGCCAAGTTTGAGGAAATCAAAGAGCGAGTCCGAGAATTTCCGACTCAGGCCGGCGTTTATCTGATGAAAAGCATAGTCGACAAAATCATCTATGTCGGTAAGGCTAAAAATTTAAAAAATCGAGTGAAGAGCTACTTTACCGACAGTAAAGATCACACCAAAAAGACCCAAATACTAGTTTCTCAGATTTTTGAGGTCGAATATATTTTGACTAAAACTGAGGTCGAAGCCTTTCTGCTCGAGGCCTCGCTGATAAAAAAACACCGACCGAAATATAATATTCGCCTGAAGGATGACAAATCTTATCCCTACATTAAGCTTTCGTGGGCGGATCGTTTTCCAAGACTTTATCTTTCTAGGAAAGTAAAAAAAGATGGTGGCCTGTATTTTGGGCCTTACACGAGCGGCTTGGCTGTCCATGAAACGATTCGTTTTTTAAATCGAACATTTAAAATTCGCGATTGCACAGATGCGGTTTTTAAAACTAGAAAACGGCCTTGCATGACCTATCAAATCGGCCGCTGTACGGCCCCCTGTGTGGATTTGGTGACTCAAGAAGAGTATAAACAGGATTGTGAAGGAGCCAAGTCTTTTTTAAAAGGCCAAGATAAAAAAGTTTTAAAAAATTTGAATGAACGAATGAAAATGGCCTCTTCAGAAGAGCGCTATGAAGTCGCTGCGAAACTGCGGGATTCGGTGGCGGCAATTAAAGCCATTTTACAAAAACAATCCGTCATCAATTCTAAGTCTGAAATGGATCAAGATGTCATCGGATTTTTTGGTGATGAGCGTGGTTGCTTAATTGAAACAGTTCACATTCGCCAAGGTCGTGTGATCGGTACCAGAGCCCATTTCTTTCCACTTTTGGATCCCCATGATCCGAGCGAAGATCCTCGCGAGTGGTTGGTTTCCTTTATGAATCAATATTACGAGGACAATATTATTCCTGAGGAAATCGTATTGGCCGTAGATATCGGCCAGGATTTGGTCAAGCTCATGGAAGCGGTGCTCAAAGAACGTTCTGGAATTGATGTCGTGGTTCGAGTGGGAACCTCTGAAAAGTCTCAGGCCCTGTTGGATATGGCAAATACAAATGCCAAATCTCATTTTGAAAAATACGTCACTAAATCAGAAGAAAAGTTGGCAGGGCTTAAAGAAATACAAAATAAACTCAGCCTTCCTCAATTGCCTCAGAGAATTGAATGTTTTGATATTTCCAACTTTCAAGGCAGTGAATCGGTGGCAAGCCAAGTGGTGTTTGAAGACGGGGTACCAAGCAAAGACAATTACCGTCGCTATAAGATCAAAACTGTCGAAGGAGCCAACGACTTTGCTTCGATGAAAGAAGTGATCTCAAGACGATTTGAACACACCGAGTATGATGATCCGCAATTGTTGGTTGTTGACGGAGGCAAAGGCCAGCTCAATGCCGCCGTTAAAATATTAGAAGAAATTGGCCGTTCGGATGTTCCAATTGTTGGCTTGGCGAAAGCCCGAGTTCAAGGAAGTTTTTCGGATCAAGAAGTTCAAAGTTCTGAAGAGCGATTTTTTCTTCCGGGGCGGGTGAATCCCGTTATTTTTAAGCCTAATTCCGAAGCTCATCATATTTTGGTGGGGATTCGAGATGAAGCCCATCGATTTGCGATCACTTACCATCGTAAATTAAGAGAAGCAGCAAGTTTAGAATCTGAATTGGATTTTGTGGTGGGCCTAGGCGAAAAAAGAAAGAAAGAGCTGTTGAAGCATTTCAAAGATGTCCAGGCAGTGAAAGCAGCCGAAGTTGAAGACATAGCGGCATTAAAAGGATTCAATCGCGTGTTGGCTGAAAGAATTTTGCTGCAATTGAATGAAGAACATTCTGAAGACAAAAGTGAGGAAACTTAATGACTCAGATTCCTATGGTGATTTTGTCATCCATCTATTTTATTTTGAACACAGTTTTTTGGTGCACGGGTTTTTATCCATTGATATTGGCAGATTTCATCGTTCAAAAATTTACAAAATTAGGTCGGATTAAAAAATGGGAGCGACGATTGGCCGAACTTTGGATTTCGACCAATACTCTTTATTTGACCAAGGTTTTAAGTCTTAAAGCGGTTATCCACCGACCGAAAAACCTAGATCGAAAAACCAGTTATCTAGTTTTTTCTAATCACCAATCCTGGGTCGATATTTTAATATTACAAATCGCTTTAAATCGCGAGGCTCCGTTTTTAAGATTTTTTATCAAAGACAGTTTGAAGTGGGTTCCCTTTTTAGGTGGAGCTTGGGCGGCTTTGGATATGCCTTTTATGAAAAGATATTCGGCCGAGCTCATTAAGCGTCAGCCAGATCTTAAGAAACGTGATTTAGAAACAGCCAAAGCGGCCTGCGACAAGCTACGAGGAGTTCCGGTTTCGATCTTAATATTTCTAGAGGGCACAAGATATTCAGTCGAAAAAGCACTAGAGAAAAAGAGCCAATATCAAAACTTGCTAAAGCCTAAAACGGGTGGGGCCAATGCGGTTATGCAAAGTTTGGGTCAGCAAATCAAAACAGTACTTGATGTGACCATTGCCTATGATCCCAAAGCAAATATCAGTCTATTGAGAATGCTCGGTGGGAAAATGGATAAGGTGATTGTCGAGATCAATGAGATTGAAATTCCGGAAAAGTTTCGAACCATGCAAGGTGACCAGAATAATTCTGAGGGGGTCGCTTTGAAAGAAGAATTTGAATCTTGGATCGCGGAAATTTGGGCTCGAAAAGATCAAAGACTTCAATATTTGAAAGAAAACTTTGATTCTTTGAAGTGAATGCTGGTTGTAAAATTTGGGCAAAAAAAAAGCCCCAAGTTTCCTTGAGGCCTTCGGATCTACTTTAAATAAGAATCAGTAAAGAATTAGAACAATTGAAGGGTGCGGTTGAACACGGCTTCAAGTTGTCTTCTGAATCTTTCAACAACCTGTTCTTTTTTACCGAAATTTGAGCTTTCAACTCCTTCAACTTCGTCAAAGGCAGATTTAGACAACAATTGGTGAGTCGTATTGTAAACGTCCATCGCCACTGCGTGTTCTGTTTTGATCAGATCTGCGAAGATATCTGGTGGAACTTTTTGAATAAATTTAAAACGCTGTTTTAATGCATTCATAAAAAGTTCATCTTGTTTCAGCATGTCTGCCAAACTAGTTCCATAGTAGGCGCCCATGTTCTTAGCCACTTTCGGATCTGTGATGATGCTGTCGATCCATTTTGTGTATTGCGACACTAAGCCTTTGGCATTTCGTAGGTAAACGCCATTGTTGGTGTCCATATAGTAAGAGCGAACATCGGCATTGGCTGAACCAATGATCATGTCGTCACCCAACACTGAAAGCTTCGTGTGCAAAGAAAGGACCTTGGAGCCATCAGAGCCGGCAGGTTTTTGATATTCGAAGTATTCAAATTTAGCAGCACGTTTTGCTTTAGAGCCAAATTCTTTTTCTAGATTTGAATAAACATCATAGAAAGCCTTCATTTGATATCGAGCAAAAACGTTGATGACGTTTAAATCCGTTGTGTCAAATGAGTTGGTGATTAAAGTCACCCGAACATTATGACAGTCCCAGGTGCCATCGATCATTTTTTGGAAAGCACGAACTAGGTTCGATGGTGGCAACCAATAAGCCGTGTGTAAGACCACGCGCTTTGGAGTGTTGTCACGAGAAGAGGTCAAGCAAGTGTTTTGAAGGCCACGCAACCATAGGTAGTGAATCTGTTTTCCGTATTCCAACTCGTCACGGTTTTGAGCTCCGTACTGACGTTTTGCATTGGCATCCTTTGGATTAAATGGAAGATTTTCGATGTAAGCAGCTGTCGCTTGGCCCAAATCTTCGCTCGACAATTCATCGCTATAGTCAGAAACCGGTTCGTAAGCTTTTCCAGTTTTCCAGCTTTGGCTGTGGGATTTTTTAGGAGCGTACTGAGCCAAATAAAGAGCTTTGTTTTTACCTAAAGTGTCTTTGGCTGCGTCCATTCTTTGATCCAAAGAGATGAAAGCTGGATTTTGATGAAGCTTAGTCATGATACAATTTCCAAGAGCTTCACGTTCGGCATCGTTGGTGTTTTTCAAAGACATGCAGGCACCCAAGGATTGCTCGGTTGCGCCTGGATGACTTGCATCCGCCCCAACGTTGGCGATAAAGTCCGTGTCCATTAATTTTCTAGTTTCGGGAATAGTGATGGTCATTTCACGGAAATTGAAAACCCGGTCATAGGCTGCAGCAACTTGTTCGCCACCAGATTTCACAGTAGCGGCAAAGTCCGTGTCCATGAAAGTGTACTTTTGCGAAAGATCATTTTGCTTCATGTGATAAGAGTTTTCGATGTTTCGTCCACCCAATTGAAAGTAGCGATTTCCAACCGCTAACAATTTGTGGTGAGTGAAATCTGTGATGTGTTCCCAGGCTTCGCCGGATTTGGAGTTTTTCATCTGATCCAGTGGCAATCGTCCGAAAAGTTCGTTGAGCACTGGATTGACGTCAGCCGAGTAGAAAGTCAGAGCAATATAAAGTTTTAAGTAAGCGCTAATTTCACCTTTGATTTTAGCATCGTAAAGAACTTTTAAAAGATTTTTTAAATCTTCTTTTTGTTTTTTGGCTGCGGCCGGATCTTGGTTGCCGCCTTGAAATTTAGCTAAGTCAATTTGACCGCCCATCACTGCGGCTGTCTTAAGTGCCGTTGCACTTTTTCCGTAAATTCCTGAAAGCAGTAGGGACGAAAACACATCGGATGAAGTGCTTCGATCTGTTGCGCCTTCCAGAATACTATTCACGCGGTCCCATTTATGGCTAGCGCAAAAATTTACTTTTGGAATGCCAACGACAGCAGGGCAGGGTTGAGAAATAAAGTAAGCGTCGCGAATAATCAGATCAGAAGGTCTTCCGAAAAGACGGACTTCGATATTTCCTTTTCCTTCTCGTTCAATCATGCTGAAGAGGTCTAACAATTTATAGTTGGTGATAAAATCCACCATCATTTTAACTTTGACTCCACGCTGAGCTGCCGCGATGAGTTCAGAAGTTAAAAGAGAAGAAGAGTGGTCATCGGAATAGATGTAATAGACCATGCGAATGGTTTCGCCAGATTGAGCACTTTTGACGGCATCAATTTTGGCATCAAAAGCGGCGTCATTGTCGATGAGGACTCGAGCTTTATCTAATTTAAGGCCGCTCGCTGAAGAGGCTTTGGCGATTTCGGTATCAGTTAGTTCTTGATTTGAACTGAGCAAAGCCTTTAGTGACGAAAACAGTCCGGCGGGTTCGCGCGAGACACTTTCGGGTGTGGGTTTGTGGGTGCATGACAAGCTGGTTGTCACGATTGCGGCCGTTGCAAGTGTCAGTGCGCTCAGGGCACTTAAAGCCAAACGTTTCACTAAAAACCTCCATGAGTTGAATCTAAAAAATTAAGGTTAACCAACCCTCACAGTGTAGAGCATCGGGGCGCTATTGCAAACTGTGGAATTCGCTGCTGATATTAGTCGTGCAGGACTGACAAAATGAGTCCACTTTGACTTGAGTTTTATTGAAATCGACCTCGGTTGAGAACTGCATTGGGCTTCCGCAGTGGGGACAATTGTTTATAGCCTTTTTAAGTGCTTCTCGGCGTTCGATTTCTTCTAAAGGAAGGATATTGAATCTAAAAATTTCCATGAAATCTTTTCGGTTTTTGATGTGTCAACTTGAGTCAATGGACTTAAAACTGGACCTACGTCGGCAAAGAAATTACATTGCCGCTATGTCAAATGAGCCAAACGCACTTCTACAATATTTCAATCAGGTTTTAGGAATTCGGGAAATCTTGGTTCCGGTCGTTCCGGTGGCAGAAATTCAGCCAGATGTTGAGGTGAATTCTGTATCTAGTTCAGTTGTTTTGTTCATTGATGATCAGCCTTGGAATGCTCAAGCTCAAAGTCTATTCGAGAAAATTTGCGAAGCTATGAAGCTTGAATCGGGCTCTGTCCAGGTGTTGTTTGCCGCCAATGAAAGTCGACCAAGCCTGCATTTAAAATCGTTGGCTTCCATCGCTACAGTTGTTTTCTCTAAAAAAATTGCCAGCGAATTTAAAGGCGAAAACATTTTTGCCATCTCAAGTCCCAATGAGATGCTCAACAATCCAAGTCTAAAGAAACAGGCGTGGGCTGATTTACAAAAAGTGATGTTGGCAGTGCATTCATCATCAAAAGCAGATCAGGTTTTGCGTCAAAACTAGACTAGCTGTTCGCCTAGTTTGCATTTCATTTTAGTCAAGCAATAGCCACCTTCCCACTCCTTGGGTTCAATAGATAAGATGAAGAGCTTTCGTCCTTTCTATCTTTGGTCTGGTTTATTTTTATGTTGCCTGCTCAGTGCTCAGTCATTGTGGGCAAACCCCATGGTTCGCGTGCGAATTGCAACTAATCAAAATGAAATTTCGGTGGAAGGCTTCGGAGTTCAAATTCTTGGTCATGAAAATTTTGTTCAGCCTGTGGCCATTCCTAAGAATCAACAAATTTTAATCCATCGCGATCTCATCAACGGCAAACCTGTTTGGCGAGTCGAGCGAGTGAACAATAAGATTCAAATTTATACGGAAAAATATCTATTTCTAAAAGGGGCTGATCTGCGCCTTCAGGGGAAATCAGTTCCGACCCAAATTTTTCTGAGCCCTAAAAAAGTAGGAAACAGTTTTAAAGAAAAGACCTTTGATGTTGTGGGGATGCTGCCGCTCGAATCTTATTTGGTCGGGGTCATCGCCAGCGAAATGCCCTTGGCTTGGCCAGTGGAAACATTGAAAGCTCAGGCGATCGCGGCAAGATCCTATGCTTTGGCAACAATGCGGGAGCGAGCCAAAAACGAATATCATTTAGATAGCACCGTAATGGATCAGGTTTTTTCACACATAGCCAAACAAGATGTTCATTCTCCGCTGGTTGAGAAAGCCTATGAGGCAGTGGCCTCGACAGAAGGTTTCGTTTTAAAAAATGGAAAAGAAAAAGTGTTAAAGGCTTTCTATCATTCAGACTGTGGTGGCAAGACTGTTGAATCAAAAAAGGTTTGGGGTTTTGGCGACAAATCAGGTACGGCCGTGGACGAGTCTTGTCCCAATAATCCGCGGGCACAATGGAGTTTTGCGATACCAAAGAAAGATCTGTCCGAGAAGTTAAGAGCTTTTTTCAAGCGTTCAGATTTAGGCGATCTTTCCGCTTTTGAGTTAATTAGACCAAGCAAGCGGGACCGAGTTGAAAAGGTGAAGGTGAAATTTTCCACCGGGCAAGAATCCCAGGTATTGGCTCATGAGTTTCGCTCGATATTGGGGTTTGAACAAATGAAGTCGACGCAGTTTTCATATCAAGAATCTGAGAATCAAAATGAGACAACAATACGATTTTCGGGACAAGGGTTTGGACATGGAGTTGGGCTTTGTCAGTGGGGGGCAAAGACTCTGGGCAAGAAAGGCAAGTCATACGAGGAAATTCTTAACCACTATTACCCAAAGGCAACTTTGGTTAAGTAGACGCTGAGTCGCGAATTAAAATAAATTAAAAGCTCGCTAGAACTCGCACCGCAAACAGAACGACTGTGGCGATTGCAAGTAATTGTGGAGCTGAAAGTTGTACTGATCTCATAAAGACACTGTTCGGCAGATTTTCCTGGACCTAAAGGGAAATTTAGTTAATTTACGATAAATTATTTATCGAAAAAGAACTGGAACTGAGGGCCAACTGGAGTTTCGCTGTCTCGATTTGCGACAACTCCATCGATATTAAATAGTCCGATGACTTCGGTTCGGTATCCGGGTCTGACGTTGAAAACAGTCGAGTCACATGATTCTAAAATTTGATGAAGGCCTCGGCCGGCTCCACCTTTTTCGGTGTTCAAAGTGCCAGCCTGATTTTGGTAACAGGACTGTAGGTACTTTAAAATCACTTCTTTGGTCAGGGCGCCAAATGGATCCTCGACGCTAACGGCAACCCAAATTCCGTCGGTGCCGTAACGAACCGTGCATTTTTCTTTGGGCTCTAGATTCACAACGGTGGTCCGAGGCAAGTGATTGTATTTAGACTTTCCATCTGAATCCACTGGGGCATCGTAAATTGCATTCATCATCATTTCTTCGGCTGCCAATTGAATGCGATCTAAAAGAGCGTTGCGAATTCCGGCTGACTTCAAGTCGACTAAAATTTTTTCGCGAGCTTCTTCTCGTTCAGAGGAACTGCTCAGTGAAATCTCTTTTACCTCGGTGCCCCAAGATAAATACTTACCAAGGCCAAAAAAATCTTTGTGGAGAATTTTAGTCAAAGTTGTCAGTAAGTTTCTGACAGTAGAAGAGCGATCTTCGGGATTTCGGGAAATCACATTTTGAACAAAGGGAAGTTTGGTTTGTTGTTCAAAGTTAAAGGCCCCGGATTGAATCAAAGCCATTGGTCCCTTATAAGTTTGGTGATGGCACCAGGCTAAAAAATCCGAACAGGCTTCGTCACAAAAAATAACATCGGGTTCGTTGATGTATAAAGCTTTGGCTTCTTCGGCATTGCTGGCGATCAAAAGCTCGACGCCAGTGCCTCCGAAAGCTGATTTAACGACGACTTGCTGTTTTTTCACTGATTCGATCAATAAAACTTTTTTGTGAACTTTTGGTTGTTCGCTTCGCAGAAAGTTCATTTGAGCAGAAGTCACTTCTTGCAGCTCTCGTTTTGCGACTTCTAAAGCGCGTGCTGTGATTTCGTACATTTTTGCTTTTTCATTGGTTTTCTTTAAGCGATCAGTCAGTACGGAAGAGTAGATTTTGTAGAGAAGAAATTGGAACTGATCTTTTTGTGAAGGTTGAACATGAGTGAAGTCATCGGCAGAAACCAAAAAACAGCGAGTTGTGTTTTTGGCGCGAATATCAGCTGTGACCGCCGAGCCAGATAAAACACTCATTTCGCCGAAAACTTCTCCAGTTTCATTGAGCTCATTGACTCGCTCTGAGTCGACTAAAACTTCAATGTGGCCAGAACGTAAAAAGTAAAGATTGTTGTTCAGCTGTCCCTTATTCAAGATAAAGGAGCCGGCTGGGAAGTCGCATTCGCGAACCATAGTTGAGATTTGAAGAAGTAGGGCTTCGTCGAAGTTTGAGAAAAATCGGTAGGCGCGTATTTCGTTGGCGATTTCAGCGGGATGCATGCTCATAAGCTAAGGTTCGCATCTTGAAAAACCCCCTGTCAAAGTTCTAGGCAAGTGCCGACCGTAGATTGGACCTCTAGCGGGCTCAAAGCACACTTGAAAGTCTAAGTATTTAAAATCATTTAGTTTATTTGAAGTGACCAAAATGAGCACAGTTTCGGCAATTGGCAGTAGGAATTGGTGTTTCAAGGTGGTGCTCAGTAATGAGAAACCTATGTAATTACAGATACTTATGGCTGGAAAAAATGTGTGGCATCGGCCTTGTATTAGAAGCATGTAAGTCCAGAGTTTAAAAAGTTCGGACTTGAATAGGAGTCAGTCATGAAAAGCTATACCTTCACAAACCAAGTTAGCCGGGCAGCTTTGCTGTTGGTAATGATGGCGGTCTTTGGAGTGGGTTGCGCTAAGAAAAGCGATAGCGGCTCTAGCAGTGCTGACACCACAACTAATACCAACTCAGGTGTACCAACCACTCCACGAGGAGATGGCGATGCTCAAAGAGGTTCAGACTGGGCAGCTGGCGCAACTGCAGCTTTATCTGTGGATGCTGGTCCTTCAAATGATCCATGGCAAGTTTTGAATTACTATGCGGCGACACATCCGGTAAATAACCCAAGTGATGTGCGAATCAGCGTTAAGTTGAACAACGTGGGTTCAGCGACTGTTGGTCAAAATAAAATGGCCGGTCAGGTTTTTGTAAGTTATTTCGATAATGGACAATATTATACTGGAAAGTTTTTTGCCTTAGATAAAACAAACCCAACTGGGAACTTGAGCCAAAGCGGAACCTATTATCCAGGTTGGCATCATGCTGCTTACAACACTTGGTTTATTGACCCAAGAACTGGCAAAAAGAGCTTTCACGGTTTCTATCAAGATTCTTACGGAGTGGTGATGTTGATCATCAACGACTTGGTTGATCAGGGTGATGGAGCTGGTGCGAACTATGCGACAGGAAGCATCTGGTTTAAGAACTTTGCGCAATCTCAATATGACGAGTGCGGAAATTATCATGGAACAAAGCAAATCTGGCCAATTGGAACAGCTTCAAACTGCCAAGGTTTGTGGGTGATCCCAAGCTGGTTCCGATTGACTGGTCCCTATGACACTAGAACATTCTTGGAAAACGCAAACAATGGTGATGGCAATGTGGTGACAACTTCGGTGTTGTTCCCAAGTGAGTCTCACTATTACACAAATAACAACTCAAACCCTTACATCGAAGTGGCGCCGGCACGAGGATGGAGAAGGCTTGGAACTTTCTCGGGCTTGAACAAAGCTAAAGCTTTTAGCGAATAAGAGTGAAGAATAAAGGTGGATATATGAAAACATTAACAACACTTACAAAACTAACTTTGGCAGTAGTGGTTTCTTCGGTCCTCACAGTGGCCTGCGGAACTAAGGGTGAAAGTGGCGGAAGCAATTCGGCGCCAAATCCTTGTGCGGGTGTTGCAAATGGAATGTATGCATCCAATGGTCAGATTTGCCAATTGGGTCAACCAGTGGTTGTGCCTGGTGGTTCAGGTCAAATTTTAAATAATGTTCAGTTTGATACTCCCCATATGCGCGGCTCGATTAACTTAATGGGAATCGGCAATGCGGATTGGATGAATCCTCAGATTTATGCCTATTATTATGGTTCCTTAATCGTAAATGGAACGTTGCAGATTTTAGATCAATCATACTGTGGTGCTCCAGTCGGAACTTATAGTTTAGTCTCAAATGGAGTTATGCAAAATGGACAGGCAATAGGCGGACAATGGGCAATGAGTGGAAGCGGAACATACGCCTCTGGAGTTTTAAGTGGTTTGACTTTAACAGCAGTGGGTCCCGCAAGCATCCAGTTCGTCGCTTCTGGTTTGACTTCCCAGGTTTACAACCCAAATGGATTGTCTCGAGATGCTTCTGGAAATCGAATTGGACTTAATGTGAATATGGTTGTGAACGGTATGCCATGTGGATTTATTTCCACATTTTAATGCTCGGTCTGTTACGATCTTAAAAGTTAAAGTATTCTTAAAGTAAAAATAAAACTAAAAAAAATGCTCTCGCAATCTCGAGGGCATTTTTATTTTTTAAAATCTATTGCTTGCTAATTTCTGAAATTTTGAGTCTGCTATAGGTAATGGAATTGTTACCGCTTTGGATTGAATTCTTTGAAGACCTACAGTTTGTGCGCGGACGCTCGCAAAATACTGTCATGGCGTATCGCCGAGATTTAGAACTATTTGCTCTCTATAAGAAAAATGAATCTTCGATTTCAGGTTTTTATGAGTTTATGAAATCTCATAAACTTTCAACGCGGTCTCAAGCTCGAGTGATCTCTTCTTTGCGAACTTACTTTAAATTTTGTGAAAACCGTGGAATTCAATCTGCGGAACTTCGGGATCTTAAGCCGCCAAAAGTAAAAGTTGGTTTGCCAAAAGCGCTCACCTTGCCTGAATTTGAAAAGTTATTAATAGCTTGTCAAACTGAAGACAGCGATCGCACTAAGCGAAATCAGTTAACCTTGATGTTATTATTTGGTTTGGGTTGCCGAGTGAGTGAATTGATCGGCCTTAATTTAGAAGACTACAACGAAACCGATCGTTGGTTGAAAATTTTAGGCAAAGGTGGCAAAGAGCGATTGGTTCCTTTGACGGAGCAGTTGGCCATTCAGTTGCGAGAATATTTAGCGGACATTCGCGGTCGATTGATTCGCGAAAAGGGTTCAACTTTGCTAGTAAATGATCGCGGACATCGTCCTTCACGAGTTGATATTTGGCGCTGGTTGGCTGCTTGGTCAGTTAAGGCTGGCTTTGATGAGCCTGTTGGGCCACATCGTTTCCGTCATGGTTGTGCGACAGCTCTTCTTGAAAGCGGAGCTGATTTAAGAAGTATCCAAATGTTGTTGGGTCATTCCAGTATTCAAACTACCCAGATCTATACAAATGTGACCACTCAAAATTTAGTTAAAACGGTGGATGAGCATCATCCTCTTTCTCAGTTAAAAGATTTAGACTAGTCCGAATTGCGTTTCCAATTGGGCTTCATCAAAGCTTTATTTGCCATAGAAGCTTGATCTTATTTTTTGCAGTCCTCATCTGCTATGAAAATAAAATCACTTATCAAAGAAAAAAATCAATTGATTCCTGTAGATGTTGAATTGACCTTGTCTCCTGGTTTACCAGGAATTCAATTTATTGGTTTGCCAGATCAGCACGTCAAAGAAAGCGGCTTGCGAATAAAAAGTGCTATCAAAAACTCGGGCTTTCAGTTTCCGGTTGCTCAGCAGATCTTGGTGAATTTGAGCCCAAGTCATTTAAAGAAAAATTCCCGGGGTTTAGATTTGGCCGTTGCGGCCGCCTATCTTTGGGAGACTGGTCAGGTGGAAGCTCCATTGATGGACTCTTCATTTTTTGTATATGGAGAATTGAGCCTAACAGGTGAAGTATTTGAGCCAGATGACTTGTCATTGGATTTCGCAAAATTGGGCTCAGTAGTTTTAACCGGGGGCGGGGGGAATGTAAAACAAGGACAGTTTCGCCGAAAGATCGCAAAAAATTTGGCGGAAATTACAGAGCCAACTGAGGTTGGCATTGAAGAGCTGGGGAGTGCGCTGAAGAGGCCCGAAGAGTTTCTAAAGCTCAAGTATTCGAAAGAGCAGGCCTTTCTTTTAAAAGTTTTGGCGACGGGGGAGCATTCGGCTTTACTTGCTGGGGCCGCAGGGAGTGGTAAAAGTACCATTGGAAGATCTTTAATATCCTTTCTGCGTCCACCTGAGCTTGAACCGTTTCTGGAGCTTTGCAAAATACATCGCGAATTTGGCAATCGCCTCAATTGGCGTCCCTTTGTTAAGCCTCATCATTCGACGCCGATGATGGCGATGATTGGCGGAGGTTCGGTTCCATTTGCTGGTGAAATTTCGCGGGCTCATGGTGGTTTGCTCATCTTGGATGAATTGTTAGAGTTTTCCACATCGGTTCAAGAATCTCTTCGAGAGCCTTTTGAAGAAAGAGTGATGCGAGTCTATCGCGCCGGGAAAAAGGCCGAATATCCAGCGGATACGCAAATCATCTCAACCACTAATTTATGTACCTGTGGAAGGTGGACTCCGGCCTTGTCTAAAAATATAAGCTGCAATTATTCAAACACTAGGTGCAGGGGGTATTTGCAAAGGTTATCAGGGCCCTTGGTGGATCGATTTGAAATTCTTCACTATTCTAACGGAATTGGGAAACTGGAGGTTTCTGGTTTTGAAATTTTAGAACAAGTGCAGATTGCTCAAAAAAATTCTGAAAAAAGATTTAATGTTTGGCTACCCAACGCCAAAAGGACCTTTGAGGAAATCAGTGAAACGATGTCGGGTAAAATCTGGCAGACCATTGATGTGGATAAGATTACGTCGCAACGCCGAAAGATCGCCCTGGCGCGAGTCGCTCGAACCATCGCCGATCTCTCGGGAAGTAAGGAGATTCAGGCTGAACATTTGCGAAAGGCGTATGAGCTAAGTTATTTGAATTTCGAGAGACTTAAAAATTGGTAACCCTAGGTTTTGCAGATTGACAGAACTTAGCCTGCTTGAAATCATTTCGCTGGGGGAAGTTATGGTGCTGTTTCGAATTTTGATGACCAGTTTGTTTTTTGTTCAGTTGGTATTTACTGCGAAAGCATCGACTGATGTTTTGCCTCCAAAATTTAACGAAAAAATTCAATTTGAACAGTTCGAATCTAAAGATGGTGTTCTAAAAAACAAAAGTGGCAACGTCCTGGTTATCCGCCAAGAAAAAATGGATCCCAAAATTGCGGTAAAACTAACCAAGAATAAATTGGTTCAGCTGAAGTTACTTTTTGCGCCTCAAAAAGCGGCCTATCCGGGTATGTTAACAAAGGATCAAAGTTGCTCCACGGTGGCGGATTTTCCAAAGGAAATAATCGACAATAAAGAACTGATGACTTGGGTTTCTGAAATGCCGGCAACGGATGACTATTTTTATGGTAGTTGTGGCAGTCGAGAAGAACCCTATTGGAGTCAATACCAAGTCTTGTTCTGTAAAAAGACCGGTGTGATTTATGACATTAAATACTTTAAGCCGAAAGAAAAATCTAAAATCAAAGATTCTATAGGCTTTCAAATTGCCAATTGTCCTTAAGAAATTAACGGAGCTAAGAAAATGAGAAATGCAATTTTATTAATACCAGTTTTGTTCGCATCAATGGTTGCAACTGCAAAGCCGATTCGAGTTGGTTGGCAAATTCCTTGGGCGGTGCAAGGTCAGTTGGTGCAGATTTTAAAACACACCGAGATTTTGAAATCTGAAGGCATCGAAGTCGAATTTATAGGTAAGTCTTTTGGGCCAGAGTTGAACGAGTTGGCGATGGCTGGTTTGGTGGATGTGATTCTTACTGCGGATCAACCTGCAGCGACTTTGTTTGCAAAAAATGAGAACTGGGTTGGCGTTTCCAGATTGATGTACAATCGAACTGCAACTTATGCTCCGATTCGATCAGAAATTAAGACTATGAAAGATTTGAAAGGAAAGACAGTTGGAGTTCCTTTTGGAGCTGCGGCGCAAAGAATATTTATCAATGAACTTAAGGCTAATGGTTTGAATGTTGAATCTGATGTCAAAGCTATAAATTTAGGAATTCAAGAGCAAATGCCCTTGATGGTAAAAGGAGGAGCTGCAGCTAAACAGTGGGATCAATTTGATGCCCTTGTGGGTTTTGATCCAGTTCCTGCGATTGCAGAAACTAGAGGCCTAGCTAAAATGCTTCAGGTTGGAAAAGTTTGTTCCTTGGTTGTGATGAATAAAGAATTCATAGGCAAAGATAAAAAACAAGCGCAGAAGTTTGTTGCAGCGATTGGTAAGGCTTACGATTATTATAAAGCCAATACAGCGCAGGCAAATAAATGGTTCTTAGAGGAGTCAAAGTTAGTCGCAGATGATAAAGCCCTAGAGTTGGCGGCGTCGCTTGAGCCAAATTTAAAGCCAGGGAAAATTAGCATGGGTTTTTCGGAAGAAGATTATCAAATTATGAGCCAGGCAGCTCAATTTGTAGAAAAAGCGGCGGGAAAACTAGTTGTAATGAAAGATCGTGTTTCTGAAAGTTTCTTGAAATAATTTAAAACCAGGGAAATAGACCAAGCAATGCCAATTGATTTTTTTGCAGACTCTTTATCAAGTCTATCGCGAGTTTTAGTTGGAGTATTTCTTGGTTCTATTTTTGGAGTTTTTCTGGCAATATTTCGTTTTTATTTGCCAGCCAGATTCCAAAAGAATTTTTTCATCAAGATACTTTTCGATTCCCCCAAATATCCTCCTCCTATTGCTTGGATTCCTGTCGTCATTATTCTTTTTGGAATCGGACACTTGGCCTCTGTTGTGGTTGTTGCTATCGGGGCAACGCCGCCAATTTTTACCCAAGTGTATGATGGGTTTTGTCGCATGAATAGCCGCCTGAGAATGGTGGCTGATAACATGGAGATTTTTGGTATCCAGCGTTTTCGACTGATTTTGTGGCCTTCGGTGATGCCCGAGTTTTTTACTGGACTTCGGGTGGCAATGGGTATGGGTTGGATGTCCATCATCGCTTCAGAAATGGTCGCGGGCCAATCTGGGCTGGGATATTCGATTCAATTGCATCGGCTAAATTTAGATTATGGTTTCATGTTGATTGATTTAGCGCTGATCGGATTTGTCGGTTTTTTGCTTCAAGAGGTTGTGGCTAAAGTGGAGATGAGATTTTTAAAATGGAAGAGAATCTCATGATGTCTAACAATACTTTCTTAGAAGTAAAAAAAGCTGATTTTTTGTTTAAGGATAAAAAGGTTTTTGGTCCCATTTCATTTCATTTTAAATCCGGGAAAGTTTACGTAGTCGAGGGGCCATCAGGACAAGGTAAGACCACTTTTATGAAAACTTTGTCTGGTCACGAGGTGTTGAATTCAGGAGCAATCGAGTTACAAGGTCAAAAAGTGAACAGGCCTTCGAAAGAAATTTTTTATGTAAATCAGGATGGCGATTTATTTGATTGGCTCACTGTTCAGGGGCACTTTGACCTTTGTGAAAAGCTTGGGGCGGACGCGAAAACCTCTATTGAAATGATTCAACGGTTTGAATTGTCCCAACATCTGAATATGTATCCGTTTCAGCTGTCAGCAGGAATGCGAAAACGGTTGGGGCTGGCTCGAGCCATTTTGATGAAACCTAAAGTTCTAATTTTGGATGAAACCTTAAGTTCATTAGACCAGAAAATGAGATTTAATGTTTTAGATTTTATTAAAAACTGGGTTCATCAAAATAATAGCATTTGCATTATAGTGACTCATTTTTCAGATGAACTACAGGGAAATGACTTTATCCACTTAAGCTTAGAGGCAAAGACTTTGATAGCTTTACCAGCAGACCCTTAGTTTTTTGAATGATTCTGATCTTGATAGAATAAAAACCAAAAGTAGATGATGTGAGCAATAAATATCATCGAGCAGGCTAAAATACCTTGGGGCAAAAATATTAATATGGTTCCGCCTGATAGGGCGACATTTTTCATCGCAAAGGACCTTTGAATTGATTTTGAGTGTCCCAGAAATTTCAAAATTAAAAAAGTTCCAAAATCCTGAAAAAGCGCATTCGCTAATAGGTATACGCTAGCTAAAACGCCGATTTGACTTAAGTTGGTTTTGGCAAAGGCGGAACCGAAATAGATAAAAACTAAAAAACCAATTAAGCACATATTCAGGTAGGGCATTAGGCCGATCAATTTTTGCAATATTTTTTGTGAAATGAATGGTTTGGATGGGGTGAGTTTTTGGAAAAGAAAAATCATTCCCAATGGTAGCGTTGTCAATAAAACGAGATCCTTGATCAGCGGCCAAGTTTGAATTCCCAAGTTCGCTAGGTTCAAAGCTTTTAAGAATATGATCACAAGTATTGGAAATGATATCGTAGTGGTTATAATCCAAAAAATGGTTTTTTCTTTGTCAGACTTTTCGGTAAATTGAGGTGCCACGATTGCTATTGGTGCTAAGGCCGCCAAAAGAATTCCAACCCGAAGTGAAGGGTCTTCTAGAAAAAAATAAGCCGCAATCACTTGAAGACTTGGAAGGCCAATGTAGGAAAAGAAATACGCCGACAGGTCACGGGCCGAAAAATGCTGTCTGAGGTGAAAAGATTTAAAATCGATAGTCGAAAAATTGATAAAACTTAAAATCAAAAGTGCGGCGAAAGCATAGGGTGCGCAGCTCAATCCATAAAATGGAAAAAAGAGCGCCAAGGCGAGTCCAAAACAAAGAGGTGCTGTCAAAAATAAGGCTTTCATGTTGAAATATGTTCCATGATCAAAAGGAATTTGTCGAATAGTATTACCATAGTCTTTTCACTGTGTT
>CAZDHC010000014.1:37195-44154 GCA_964505225.1 uncultured Bdellovibrio sp.
GGCCATTATTTATCGACGGCAGGCAAGCACCTTCGGTCTGTCGACAAATTCAACCATGACTCAATCAACAAAACCTAAGATTTATTGGTTTATTCCTGATGGATTTCGAGCTGACCGAGGAGAATTTAATATTTTTGAGTGGGCGAATCAGGGAGATTTGCCGAATTTGAAAAAAATGATGGACCGTGGTTGTCGGGGATATTCGTGGCCAGTTTTCCCAGGACACACGCCAACGAACTTTGCGACATTAATGACAGGCGTATTACCTAATCAACACGGCATAGCGGATGGGCCGATGCGAATCGTCGGTTATCCATTGAATATGGTGGTAAAAGGGGGGTTTAGTTCTTTTGCGAAACTGGTTTCTCCTCTTTGGGTGCACGCTGAAAAATCAGGCTACATGGTGTCGTTGCAATCGATCCCTGGATCTACGCCACCTGAACTATTTCGTGGCAACACCATTAAGGGTCGTTGGGGAGCTTGGGGAGTTGATTTTCCCGCTATAGTTTTTGAAGACTCGACGGATTTGAAATTGCAATCAGACATTGGACAAAACAAACGAGTGTTCACTTTAGGTGCGGAACTCACTCGGTTTGTACCATCGATTAGTGCTCAAGGATGGCACGTTTCGGGCCTGTTTGATAAAAATCAACAACCTCAATTTGAAGCAGATTTAACAAATTGGGATTTTCCGTTATTTGCTGGGATTGAAAAAGAGCAGGTTTATTTTTCTTCAGATAAAAAAGATGTATTGGCAATTTTAAAAGTCGGCGAGTGGAGTGACTGGCTACCAGTCACTTTGAAGTATCAACTCAAAGAAGATTATCAAAAGAACTCTCCGAAAAAAACAGAATTGGAAAAAGAGCTGTCAGCCGTCGAAGTCGATACCTTTATGAAAATAAAAGTGATTCGATTGTCAGACGGAAAATTTCGGTTTCGAATTCTTTATGACAATTTAAATGAATTTATGACTTCGCCTTCAAGTCTTGCCGAACAATTGCGTACGAAGATTGGGCCGATGACTGACTTTGTGGATAATTATCCGCCGCAATTGATTTATTATCCTGAAGATAAAAAAACTTTTTTGGAAGAGGCCGATTTGTCTTGGAGGTGGCATCAGTCGGTGGTGCCAAGTCTTGTTCAAGATTTGCAAAGTGATGTTGTTATTCACAGTATCTATACGCCCAATCAAATGCTGACTTCAAGATGGTGGATGCCATTTGTGGATTCTCAGAGCTATCGGTATTCAGAAAAATCCATTGAAGAAAGAAAAGTTCTGAAGGATGAAGTCAAGAGCATGTATCAAAAGGCAGATGGCTTGCTGGGGGAAATTCTAAAGGCCACAGATCAAAATTGGTACGTCATCTTGAGTTCAGATCATGGAATATTGCCTTTACACAGGGAAATTCGTCTCAACAACCTTTTTGCAGAAAAAGGATGGCTTAAATATAAGAAGAACAAAGCGACTCAAGAATTTGAAATTGATTGGGAACGTACGAAAGTCGTTTATCTACAAATGAACAACATTTACATTCACACCAAAGGATTAGCGGGACCCTATCGGCGTGATACTTCATCTGGATATCTTGAATTGCGAAATCAAGTGAGACATTTGATTGAGTCTTTAGAGGATCCTGAAACTCATCAGAAATTGGCCAGTCATATTTGGAATTTTGAAAATGCCGATCAAGCCGAGTTACCCCAAGAGCGAGTAGGCGATTTGATTTTGGCGAACTCCCCACAATATAATTGGAGTGAAGATATCACTGATGATCAATTGGTGGTGGCAGGGACATTAAAGGGTGGCTATAAGCAAGGCGTCTGGCCTAAGAATGTTGAGGGCATGTTAACTCCCTTTGTGATTGCAGGGCCTGGAATTAAGCAAAATTGCGAGTTGTCAGAGGTGATCACCCATGTGGATCAATTTGCGACAGTTGAGTCAATCTTGGGGATCAAAGCCCCTTATGAAATTCAAGGGAAAGTTTTAACTGAAATTTTTAGCAAATAATTGAGACCTAAGATCTCAAACTGAAAGTTAAGATTTTCTTTACATTAGGTCTTCGTTAAGGCGATCTAGTTACTCACTTAAGTCGCCGAATAGTTCACCTGTGAATATTAAAATGCAGAATGAACCGAAATTCATTCTGATTCAAAAAAGTGGTGATCTTGTTTAATTGGCTAAAAATAGATAATTTAGACGAGGAGCGTGGACTGAAATGCTTTCGTTTTGCCATGCTGCTCAGTATAGGCGAAATGATTCTGTTTTTTTTCAAATACAATTTTCAATACCATTACTATGTCGCTAACTTTGTTCTATTACCTGGGTTGGCGTGCCTTTCATTTCTTTACTACAAGCACACTAAAAGCGATTTGGCGTTGCCGGCTCGATATTTGATGTTTCTAGTTTTGTCGACGGTGCTTTCCTATATGATCTGGGTTGCTGGGGGGTATGATGCCCCTGGGATCTTTTGGTTTGCGGCAGTTCCTTTGACGGGAGGAGTGCTTTTTGGAATTAGAGGCCTAGCACTTGGCGTAATCCACGTTGGTGTATCAATGACTCTTTTTGCTTTAGGAAAAGAATTTGGGTATTACGTCAATATCATTCCTAGTCATGAAGTGTATATTCGAGAAAAAGTTTTCAATCTAATTGTATTTACTCTTTATGCGGCTGGAATGACCATTTTCTTTTTGAAGAGCGAATCTGAATCTCAAAAAATTTCGCTCCAGAAAAAAAACGAAGTTGAAAGTCTTTTGCGAGTGATTATGCATGATCTGTCTTCGCCTTTAAATCAGGTTTTAATGGGAGTAGATTTAATTGGAAAAAAATATCCTGAGGTGAAAGAGATTAAGTATTTGGGGTATATTGATCAAGCCGCCCATAATATGGAAGCTGTCTTGGATAAAGTTCGTGAAATGTATTCAATTCGAGATGGCAAGAAAACTTTGAATTTGCAGGCTGTGGATTTAAATCAAATCATGATTGAAGCTGTTGCGGCCAAGAGAAATTTTGCAGAGCAAAAAGGTGTAGAAATAGAGATCGAAAAGATGACCAGCGATGTCCGCGTTGATGGAGATCCGGTCGCTTTAAAAACTATGGTTTTGGGAAATATTATTTCCAATGCCGTCAAGTTTTCTCCGGCGAATTCAAAAATCGTAGTTCGGTCTCATCTTGAAGGAAAAAATGCAGTGATCGAAGTTCAGGATTTTGGAGTAGGTATCCCCAAAGAGATTCAAGGAAAACTTTTCGACTTTCATAAAGCGACCAGTCGAAAAGGAACCAGTGGTGAATCTGGAACTGGTTATGGCATGCCTTTGGCCTATGAGTTCACTAAGAAAATGAACGGGCAGCTCACTTTGAAATCTATAGCCAAATCTGAAAGCGGCCAACAACTTTCAGGAACTACGTTTTATGTCAAACTGAATTTGGCTGCTTAATTGCCTTCTGATTAAGTCTAAGATACCGTATGCAAATGCAAGTTAGAGCATTCCGCGAAAAAGTGATCAGGTTATTGCTTTGTTACCTTTTGCCGACTCCATTAAGTCGAGCTGTAGTAGCTGGTTTTATTTTTTTAGGAATGCTTTCAAAGCGATTTTCCTTTGTTGGTCCGCGGATTATCCATCTAACTTTACCAGCAAGCTGCAATCACAACTGCGTTTTTTGTATCACCGATGTTCATGGTCAGGGTTCAATAGCGGGTCGAAAGGTTTTGGATTTTGAAGGGTATTGTCAGGTCGTGGCTTCGGCCATCGACAATGGGACGCAGCATTTTTTAATTTCCAGCCAAGGTGAACCCTTTCTTTATCCGAATTTAAAAGAACTTATTGAATTCATTTTAAAGTACTCGAGAGGTCGGGCGCAGGTTCAGATCGTCACTAATGCGACTTTGTTAGATCGGGTTGGTGTTGAATTTTTAATTCAGAATAAAATTAAGCTTTGGGTTTCGTTGCATGCGGGAGTTCAAGAAGTTTGGGATAAAATTCACCGTCCCATTGGTGCAAGTCGATTCGAGAAAATGAAGTCGGATATTCGCACTATTTGTTTGGCGAATGCTCAGTTGGTAACACTTCACTCTGTTATTAATAAATTCAATTTGAATGAGCTTTCAGGTATCGCGAAATTTGCGTCAGAGGTGGGGGGCAAAAAAATATTTTTTGGAAAGCTTTATTCTTTTGAACCTTTTCAACTTGAGGCTGTTGATGAACAAAATCTTAAGCTTCAAATTGATGATGCTGAAAGAAATGCCACGGCACATAACATTGAACATAATCTGGCGACGGTTCGAGAGCTTGCCTTAATTTCTAAGCCGAAGGTTCTGCAGACTCCAGTCTTTCCGCCAGCGACCAATCATCCCAAGCCCTTCTATCATAAAAATGATTGTTTTATACCCTGGCTCATCAGCGCAGTGACCGACGAGGGAGTGGTGATGGGTTGTGGCAAGGGACGGATTTTTGGTTCCCTTTTTGAAAATGACTGGGGTCATTTGTTACATTCCAACTTTAAAAGTTTTGCGCATGAATGCACTCGAATTTCAAAAACTAAAAATAACGTAACTGGTTGTCAGTGTGCCGAATGTCCGCATATCCAAATGAATGCTATTGCGAATAAATGGGTTCAACGGTTTTCGATCTTTTAAAGTTCGCGTGGTTCAATTAGGAGGGCTTTTTAATAGCCAGTGCTTTTGCTGAAAGCTCTTTTTCAGCCACTGAATTGATGTTTAAAGACCCTTTTAGGCCCAAAAGGATTTTTTCAATTCGTGTGGTTGTTTGTTCGATAATTAGAAGATCTTTTTTCACTTGTTCTTGGTTCGATTCACCCGAGCTAGTGAGTTTTTGGACTTTTCTAGATTTACTTTGGATAATAGCCAAAGGATTGTTGATTTCATGGGATATTTCTTTTGCAAAGGTATTTAGAATTTTTTCTTTTATTTCATTCGCTAAATTTTCTTTGGCAGAATTCATCTCATATAAGTTTTCTTTCAGATCCCGAATCATTTTTCGTAATTCAAATTGTCCTACCACTTGTCTGGATAAGGCTTGGAGAGTTTTGATTTGAGATGCTGTCAGCTTTCTTGGTTTGCTGTCGATTACGCACAATGTGCCTACGGCATGGCCAGAGCTGGTAATCAACGGGGCTCCAGCATAGAACTGAACATGAGGCTCGCCGGTAAAAAGTGGGTTGTCAGCAAAACGAGGATCCTGAGCCGAATCTTCAACAACAAAAACTTCTGGTTGCATGATGGCGTGGCCACAAAAAGAAACATCCCGGGGAGTTTCGGTCGCATCAAGACCATGGTGAGCTTTAAACCATTGCCTTGAGCCATCAATTAGACTGACCAATGAAATTGGTGTTTGGCAAATTTCAGAGGCAATTTGAGTGATGTCATCAAAGTCTGATTCAGTTGGAGTATCTAAAATTTGATAATCCAACAGAGCTTGAAGTCGCTCTTGTTCATTCGCGGGGATCGGTGCTTTTTTCATGAAAAACCTCTGCCAGTTCTATTCGGTATTTTAGGGCAAAATGCGCAGAGTTAAATAAAAAGAATGTATTAAATTACTCCGAACCTTGGTCGAGTTTTCATGCTTAAAGATTAGGTTTCAAATATGAGAATGGCAAATCGACAACTGAAGGCAGAATATAATGTTGTGAGTGCAAGAGTGTTATCAATTATTTTAATTTTGGGGCTGCTGCCGGCCACTTTAAGGGCTTGTCCTTTGGGTCGTAAGGTCCTTGTCGGCTTTGATCAATCTCCGCCGTTGCAGGAAAAAGTTGGAGCGGATCAATTCACTGGGTTGGATTTAGAAATAGTTCAGTTGGTTTTAAAGCAAATGAAATGTGAAATTCAATTTGTGGAACTTCCTTGGACAAGAAGTATTGTGGATTTGAAAGATGGTAAAATAGATTTGTTGGGTGGGGCGACCATCTCACCTGAAAGAAAAGAATTTGCTATTTTTTCGGAAGGTTATGCGAAATCCAACACCTATGTTTATACATTGAAAAAGCGAATCAATGAATTTAATGGAAAGAAGCTAGTTGAATTGAAAAATATCCCCAAGATCGCAGTGGGTGTGGGCTTGGGCTACGACTACGGTGATTTGTACACTGAAGCAAAAAGTGACCCTTTGTTTTCTGCCAAATTAAGCGAGTCCAAAGATATGGAAGCTTTGTACAAAAAACTGGTAAATAATCGAGTTGATGTAGCCATTTTTGATGAAATCACCTTGAAGTATTTAAAGAGTTCTTTTGCCAAAAGATCTAATCTAAAGAAAAAGGATGAGTCTGAAGTTGTTGCAACTTCAATGTTGGTGGACTCGAGTGAAGCCTTTTTTATGATGAGTAAAAAAACCATTTCGAATGAGTTTTTGGCAAACTTTAATCTGGCACTCAAAAAAATCAAGTCGACAAGTGAATACAAAAAAATCATAAAAAAATACTATTGATGGAAGAATCTCCGTCATGTTGCTGGCAGTCTTCTTGCGATCTAAAAAGCAGATATCGCAGTCCCTAAAGACCCAGTTAAATTGGCTATGGGATGCAAGTTATTGCATTTAAACGCAGGAGCGGGATAATCGTGTCTAAACAATTGACGGCTATCAAAAATTTGATCGTTTTCATTGTGGTCGTGGCAAGTGGCTTAGTCTTTGTTCAATCTAGTTTCGCTAAGGCTAATTCCTGTCAAAAAGTGCATGTCACTGGGGTTGGTTCGAAAGCCCTGGGGGCACAAGCAGACTTGCCTTTTGCAGCAGGAGACAGTCTTGCTGGGTTGTACTATAAGTTTATGCAGCAAGAAGCCTTCGTTCGACAATCCGATCCAAATATTGCACAAGGTGGAACTTGCAATGCGGTTTGCATGGCCAATTTAATGGGCCTTTTTGAGTTTGAAAAGAAAACGATCAATCAAGAGCTGGGTAGAAAGCATTTCAGTTCAATTTTAGATCTTGGGTCCAAGATGGGATTTTCG
>CAZDHC010000015.1:0-43119 GCA_964505225.1 uncultured Bdellovibrio sp.
CGCTGATTTAAACGTCCAACCACCCCAAAATCAATCAAGCCAATCTGATTGTTGGGTAAAACGAAAAAATTTCCAGCGTGCAAGTCGCCATGAAAAAGTCCGTCTGAAAAAACCATTTTCAAATAAGCTTTCAGTCCCAATTTAATTATTTCGTCAGGATCTACTCCTTCTTGGCGCAGCGAGGATTCGGCACTTAGGGGGATTCCTTCAAGAGCTTCCATGGTCAGAACGCGCTCGGTGGTCAGATTCATTTCCACAGACGGAATTTTAATATACGCTTCATTGGCGAAGTTTTGTGAAAACCTTCTGATGTTGTTGGCTTCAACAATAAAATTGGTTTCCAGTTCTAAAGTTTTGAAATATTCGTCAACGATCCCCGTTGGATTAAAGGGAATCGTTTCTTCGATGTATTTTTCAAGCAATTCTGCCAAAAAATAAAGGACATTGATGTCTTCGTTGATCGTTTGAATGATTCCTGGTCTTTGAACTTTGACGACCACTATTTTGCCATTTTTTAGTTTTGCTTTGTGAACTTGCGCAATGCTGGCGGAACCTAATGGTGTCGCATCGATGGATTCAAAATGCTCATAAAGTTGATTGCCAAACTCTTCTTTTAAAACTTGTTCAACAGTTTCAAATGGAAGTGGATTGACTTGATCATGAAGTTTAGAAAATTCAGCCACGAAATCTTCGGGCACTAAATCGGGACGCGAGGCTAAAAGTTGTCCCAATTTAACAAAAGCGGGGCCTAATTCTTCAAAACTTTTTCGAACTCGTTCCGCAGTCGAAAATTTTTCTGGATCCGATGCTCTATGGATTCGGGCCATAAGAAACTGACCCAATTCAATTTTTTCAGCGATGTTGTAAAATCCATGACGTGCAAAAACTCCAACAATCGTTCTAAGTCGGCCTGCATTTTTCAAAGTTCTGCCAATTTGTCTGCCAGTTTGAATGAGCTTCATCGACCTTTACCTTTGCCTCCGGAGGATTTTCGTTTTCCGCCACCAGATGATTTACCGCCCGATTTGCCTTTACTAGGCCCACCTTTGCGAAACTTCTCAAAAAAGGCTTTACCCTTTTTGGGCTTTGATTCTCTTTCGGGTTCGCTTTGGGAATCGGAAAAGCCGTTTCGTTGCTTCCACTTTTGCACAGCTTGCTTCAAATGCTTTTCAGGATCGAACTTTTGACCTTCTGACTTAAAATCAGCATTTACTTCGGTTAAATAGTTGATGACCTTCTCTTCCATCTTATCAATGGCTTGTAGCTTTTTAGATTTTGGAGCGACCTTTTGTTTATTCGAGTTTTTTAGCCGACTTTGCTTTTCAGCAAATCTTGATTCAGCTCTTTTATCGGGGCGATTGTCCTGACTTTTTTCAGAGCGTTGGTTTTGTCGAAAATCTTTGCGTTGTCCGCGGTCTTTATTATCTCGCTGTCCATCGCGTGCATTTCTGCGTTCGCCAGCCTGCTTGCGGTCCACAAATTCTCCGGCCGGGGAGCTCGCCAAATCAAAGTCGACCTGACCAGCCTCTGGGTCAGCCGCGGCGACGCGAATTTTAACCTGGTCGCCGATAGAAAACTTCTGTCCTGTTCTGGTTCCAAATAGAACCAGATTTTCTTCATCAAATTCTAATTTCTCTTTAGATAAGTTTTCAATTCGAATCAATCCATCCACTTCAAAAGCTCTCAATAGAACAAACACACCAAATTTAGTCACCGATGAAATGATTCCATCAAATTCCTCGCCAAGGTGCTTGTGCATAAAGCGGGCTTTTTTGATCGAGATAAATTGCCTTTCGGCCTTAACAGACCTTTGTTCGCAGGCGCTGAGCATATTGGCTGATGTGTTCAACTCGTCTTCGGGGATCAATTTGTAGTGTGATTTATGAAGAACAAGGTTCTTTAAAAGTCGATGTACAATCAAATCCGGATAACGTCGAATCGGTGAAGTAAAGTGTGTATAGAACTCAAACCCTAAACCAAAGTGTCCAACGTTGGTTGAAGAGTATTTGGCCTGACTCATGGATCTTAAAGTGAGAATATTTAAAATCTGTGATTCGGGTTTTCCCTCGAACTCTTGCAAAGACCTAGTTAATCTTTTTTGCAGCATTCCTTTTGAAATATCCATCTGACCACCGAAGTGATTTAGATAGCGCTCTAAAATAACCAGCGCATTTTGATTTGGTGGATCGTGGATTCGATACATCGCAGGAATTTCTTTGCTATCGAAGAACTTTGCAACGGCCACGTTTGCCGACAACATCATCTCTTCGATCAATCTGTGGGCAAACAAACGTTCAGATTTAATAAAGTCAATTGGGACACCCGAACCATCGATAACAACTTCAGTTTCAGGTATTTCAAGATCCAGTGATCCTTCTTTAAATCTTTTTGCCATTAGAATTTTAGCTAAATCGGCAGCTAAAAGAATCTGCTCTTTAACGTGCTTTAATTTTTCAATATCATTGCCATCAATAATTTCTTGAGCTTCGCCATAAGTGATTCGGGCTTTACTTTCAATCACGGCCTCATAGAAATCGGTTTTGGTGGTGGCGCCAGTAAAATCCATTTGGATTTCGGCAACCATCGCAAGTCTTGGAAGATGTGGATTCAGTGAGCACAAGCCGTTACTTAAAACCTCAGGAAGCATTGGAACAACAAAGTTTGGAAAGTAAACGCTGGTTCCCCGAGTATAGGCCTCTTTATCAATAGAGGTGCCTGGTTTCACATAATGGGAAACGTCAGCAATTGCCACCCAAAGCTTAAAACCTTGACCGTTGGTTTCGACCAATATCGCGTCGTCAAAATCTTTTGCGGTGGCGCCGTCGATTGTCACAAACTTATAGGAGCGAAGATCTTTTCTGGAACTGATGTCGTGTTCGCCAACATGTTCAGAGAAAAGCTTGGCCTCGTCTTCAACTGATTTTGGAAATTCATGGGGAATGCTATTTTGAAATAACACTCGTTTGATATCAGTCAATGGGTCCATGGCATCGCCGATGACTTGTTGAACTTTGCCTTTAAACTTTTTGCCTTCATCTGGGTAAGAAGAAATTTCGGCCTTAACTAGCTCGCCGTTTTTGGCACCCATGGATTGATCAAGTTCGATGATTAAATCTTCGCCCCAGCCTTTGCCTTCGTCTTTGACGATGCCATGGCGATCGTTAACAACGCGAAAGGCGCCGACGACAGACTTCGTTCCTCTTTCTACAATTTTTAAAATTTCACCGCGGAATCGATCGCTGCCTTTTTCGGGAAAGACTTCAATCATGACCTTATCGTTGGTCATTGCGCCTTTCATTGAGTGGCGGGGTACGTAGACATCGGGGTGCTCAAGTTGTTCAGGAATAAAAAAACCAAAACCATCTGGATGGCGTTTTATTGTTCCTTGAAGGAATTTCTTTTTCATTAAGTGAATTATCCCTGCTTTTATATAAATGACAATCGTGAATGATATTCGCAGTTCTATAAGTAAAGTGAGTAGTTACTAAAGGGGCAGAAAATCATGGCCGAAATCAGAATAAATGCTCTAGATGGGTTTCTGGACCCATGTGTGAATCGGAAAGCATGAAGTATCACAGCATTTTAAGTGATACAAGTTTGCCTGCTGCATTGCGGCCGGACCAATGGCTGCATGTTTAAAACGCATCGCGGCCGGACCTAGGTCTAGTCGGCGCTTTGAACGAAAAATTGCCAAAATTATTCGACGAATAACTTAGAAAAATCATTTCTGAAATTCAAAAAGATAAAATTTAAAAAAGCCGGAAAACATTAATCAGAGCGGATTATCTAGGGTGTGGCAAAAAACAACACGCTAAGAAATGAAAAAAATAAATCAGAACTTTTTTGGAAAGAGACGTTCCGTATTTCTTAAGAATGTTTTGTTTGGATGCTGAGTTATTACTCAAATTTAAATTAAGTTACTTTCAAGAATTTAATTATTGGTTGATCTCGACCTTTGGTCTGATTACGATTTCAGGTGAAATAGTAAATTGATTTTATTTTAAACATTAAAGTTTGCATGGTTTCTAATGATACCCGGTGAACTCAACGAAAGGACAACAAATGAAAAAGCTTCTTTTGATTGCAGCTTTGGCAAGTATGTCAAATCCTGCATTTGCTTCTAAGGCCAGAATGTCGGCTTTAGGAAACGGCGAGCACTTGGTTGATGCTCAGACTGCGTTCGACAATCCGGCTCATATCCTTATGATGTCAGATTACGTAACTTTTGAGGCAGGACCAACTAACTCTGGTTCACCAACTCCAGTTGCTGGAGCGAAATGGTCTGATGTTTCTGCATACGGTGATGTTTATCCAAAATCAGAAGGTGGATTCACAAAATCTGCTGGAGATGCAAAGTACGGTGTTTATTTTGGCCGTACGTCTTCATTCACACAAACATACCGTGGAATGTTGGGTTTCTTAAAACAAGAAAATCCACTTGAACTTCAGTATGCTAATAAGGGCGCAATCAATTGGGGAGCTGCTTTAAACTACTCTTCTTCTGATAAAAAAGCCTCTTCTAAAAAGCAAACTGCAATGGGTGCACGTTTTGGTGCAACTACTGACACTTGGGAAGCATACGCAATCATCGGGCTTGGATCGACTGCTAAAGGTGCTGGTGCTGGTCGAATCCTTAATGGTGACTCGAATCAGGATGGTTTGGTAACTACTGGTGAGTTCACTGATCTAGCTGCAGATTCTACTGCTGAATTCAAAGGAACTACTGGTTTCAAATTGCAAGGTAAATACAAAATGGCAGACGGCGTGTCTTCATTTGCTAAATACCAACAAGATGGTTTCGAATACACTTCTGGAAATACTTTAAATGGTATGAAAGTAGCTTCTTCGCAAATCGATTTGGGTGCAATTGATACAAATAAACTAGATGCTGGTAACTGGTTCTACGGAGCTTCAGTACAAATGCAATCAGCTAAAATATCAGGAATCTCTGGCCTTAACGATAAGACAATCACTAATACTTATGTGCCTTTCATCGTCGGTATGGAATTTGACGTAAACAGCACATTCGTACTTAGAACTTCAGCAACTCAGAACGTTTTGATCGGTTCAGAAAAAACTGACGACGGTAACGGTAACGGTGCTGCAGCTGGTGCGGTTGGTAACTTCGTAGACGAAGCAAACACAGTAGGACAAAACACTAAAGTTGCTGCTGGTTTCGGTATCAAAATGAACAAATGGATCATTGATGGATCATGGGCAGCTGCTTCTAGCACTACTGGTGAATTCAACGGTTCAAGTTTGTTAACAAATGTTGGCTTAACTTATAATTTTTAATTTGAAATTTAATAACGAAAGGGATTTTACATGAAAAATTTATTGATCACACTAGCGCTAGTAGTAGGAGCTGTTCCTGCGATGGCATCTAAAGCAAGAGTTTCTGCTCTTGGTGCACCTGTTGGAATCACTGATACCAATGACGTATTTGCAAATCCGTCTAAAATGGTAACTCAAGGTGATTTCGTAGTATTTGAATTGGCTACTGAGACTTACCCAAAAGCAATTTCGGTTGCTACTACAGCAGATGCTTCAAATGCAGTTCGTGCTGAAGGCGGATTTACTAAGTCTCATGGCGACGCTAAATATGGTTTCTACATGGGCAAGCAATCTGACTGGGTTGTTCAGCCTCGTATCGTATCAACTGCGGTTCTTGGTTCAGCAAACATTTATTTACCACCAGAGAACAACATCCATTTGTTCTACGGATCTAAAATGAATGATCTTGCTTGGGGTGCTGGTCTTGAGTACTCAAACTCTGACAAAAAGACTTTGAAGCAAAAACAAAGCTCAATGGGTCTTTCTGCAGGTGTTTCTGCTAAAAATTGGAACCTTGGTTTGGTTCTTGGACTAACCAACACTTTCAAAAACGACACAACTGCTGGATCAGAAATTGATTTCAAAGGTAAGTCTGCTTACTCATTATCAGGTACTTACACTGTAGATTCTATGGTTTACAGCGCAGGAACTTTGTCATACGGCGGTAAAGAGACTATCGGATCAACTGAGACTCACGATATCACTATCACTCAAACTTATGTTGGAGCAGAAAACTCTTACAAAGTTGATGGTGGTCTATTCCTAGTTGGTGCGAAATACCAAATGGACATGAACAAAAACGTAAGACCTACCGCTCTTGGCGATGTTAAAACTGAGACTACTACTTTGCCAGTTTACGCTGCTATCGAAGCTGACGCTGCTTCTTGGTTAGTTCTTCGTGGTTCAGTAACTCAGAACGTACTTTTAGGTTCTTCAAAATCTAACGGTGGAGATGCTAACACTATCGACAACAACACTTCTGTTGGTGCTGGTGCTGGTTTGAAGTTCGGAAAACTAATGATCGATGGAAAAATTGCTGCTGCAGCTTCAACAACTGGTGCTCTTAATGCGAGCTCATTGTTGACTAACACAAGCTTAACTTACAGCTTCTAATTTAGAAGTTCGCAAGTTTGCTCGAAAAGGCTCGGTTTAAAACCGGGCCTTTTTTTTGTCTTTTTGCCGAGTTAGGACGGTCGTCCGAAATCCGGCCACACACAGTTTCTGATTAACCCTAACGACTTTTTAAATTTGCATAGGCTCCATGGCAGGAGGTTCTATGCGTTTTCTATATCTAGTAGCATTACTAATATCCACTTCGGCTTGTGTAAAAATTAAAGGGAAGGATTCTGATCCTGTGGTCAATAATTTAGGTGACCAGGCTCCAGCGGTTGAATCTGTTCAGATGATGCCGGAACCAAATCATTATTTGGTTCATTTGTATATGCCTTCAGGTTCAGCTTTGATTCAGCGAAAGCTGGTCGGCGAGGTGGATTCGACTTCTGAAATTTTGAATCTCGAGATTCAAAATGGGCACATTGTCGATCGAGAGGTGATGGCGGGAAAGACTTATCGATATTCTTTTCTACATGTAGAAAATCAAACTTTGGTTTTAGACAAGACTGTAGAATTAAAAATACCGATGGATTTGGTTATTAGCAGTTCTCTTAGTTTGTATTCGGATCAGGTTTGGACTGACTACAACCGCATCTTTTTATTGAATCATTCGGTAATTACAACCAACGGATTTCAGCTTTACATCGATACCAACGAATTCCGAGTTGAAAACGCATCAATTCAAAGTTTTCATGCTGGTGCTCAGGCTCCAGCTGATAGGGCAGGCAGATCTGGTGGTGTTCTGACAATTCATGCGAGACAAGCAGCGGGACGACTTAAAATTGAGATGTCAGGGGAAATGGGTGCTACAGGAACTGCTGGTCAGTCTTATACGCAGGGAAGCAAATCAGTCGGAGAGCCGGGTTACAAAGGTTGGCCTGGCGGAAATTCGGGAACAGGCGAAGTCCTCATTTCCCAAGCCAACAACCTTTGCCTGGAAGTGAATCTAAAAGGTGGAGTAGGTGGTCCCGGTGGTCCTGGATCTTTGATCAACTATCCATACAGTGAAGAACGTCTGCCAAGTGGGGCGGAAGGTGACCCTGGTGACACTGAAGACTTTAAATTTCAAAATCCGGGGAGCTGTTTTTCAACTAGGTAATTAATTTGATACAGATTTAGGCAAATTTCCCACAGTCGATTCGCCCGATTTTGGAATTTTGCTAAAATCGATTGGAAACGGAACGCATTCCCAGCGTTCCATCATTGTTGTTCTTCTTTTAGCAGTCGTTTGGCACTCGTCATTTTCTTGATAGAAACATTCATAATGAACAGGCGAGTTCGCTAAGCATCAAGGCAAATAGCCCACGACGTGAGCTTTAGCGGGTTGAGTGAAAGTATAAATTAATAACCAAATCACTTATCTTTTTTCTCAGGCTCTTTGGTATCAAAATAATCGGGAGCTACGAAATCTGGAGTGAATGGAAAACGGTAGCTCTTGTATGAGTTCAATTTAGGTTCACCGATTTCAACATATGCCATATCCCAAAGCTGTGCTAAAAGCGCTGCAGATCTAGCCATATCGTTAATGATCAATGATGAAAATTGAGTGGCAACTGTTTCGGCAGGGGCTCGCTCTGCTGGCGTTCTAAGTGACATTCCTTTTTCGCCTTTTTCAACTGACGCCTTTTTAACAGGATCCATGGCGTATATTTTAGGAATTTCTTCTACGGACATTGCGCCTAAAGATCTCATTTTTTCTACGACAGATTTTTCTAATAGAAACGGCACTTTCTTTAACGCTTCTTTGTTTTTACCAGTAGCCGTTTTTTGAAGCTTTAGCCCTTGCTCGACAACTTTTGATGTCAAAGTAAACGGCTGGGCCGACACAATGCTGTCTTCGAAGTAAGCGTGAATTCCGCCATGACCAGCGCTCCAGCCATCATAATCAGCCGTGCAATGAAATGGCTGGCCATTGTCGCCAACAAAGTGGCCCATAACGCCAGCGTTGACGTAAAATTCATAAATGGCTTTGTTGTACGGGTGATTGTCGTCTTGTTCTTCTTTTGAATTTGCCGGAGGTGTCGCCTTCTTCCATTCTTTTCCTAAATCAATCGAGCGTCGGTAAAACTGATCTGCTCGCCACCAGTTAGATCCAAATTCAGTGGGAATTGAAAAAACTGTCCCGTCTTTGAATGCATTCTTTGAGCCTGTGTACTTAGTGACGATTTCTTTATAGTCAGTTGGAATGTCTTTAACTTTAAGACCCAAGATTTCTGGATCTATAAAGTGAGTTGAGTTGCCAAGTTTACCAACTTCGGCACCCAAAGATTTCCAATAGAAATCAGGGATATTACAAAGGTGACCCATCATATAGGGTTTTTGTGTCAGAGAATCTCGTAAATTTTTATTTTTAACCAGGAAGGTGGCAGCCTCACAAATGGTATGATGACCGCGTCCACCCCAAGAAAAAGAAACTTGAGGAGCTAGGGACATGGTGAAAAAACTGAATAGAATAAAAAGAGAACACTTTTTCATAAACTCTCCGATGAAATTGATTTTAGTCGACGTGTTGGCCAAGTCCTTTTGGGGCGCGACTTTGGCCAAAAAATCCAGCTAAAGCGATTATCGTGACTATATAAGGTAAAATTTGAACCCATTGCACGGGAATTCCTGTGTTGGCGCCCTGCAAACGGATTTGAATCGAGTCAATAAGCGCGAAAAACAAACAAGCTAGCAAAGTCGGGATTGGTTTCCACTTTCCAAAAATGAGGGCTGCTAAGGCCATAAATCCACGGCCTGCGGTCATATTTGGAGAATAATTTGAAGCCAAAAACAAAGATAAACTTGCTCCACCCATACCTGCCAAAAATCCGGTGCCACACAATGAAAACCACCGGATTTTGCTGACCGAATATCCTGCCGTTTTGACGGCCATTGGCTCTTCGCCAGAAAACCGAATCAACAGACCGGCTTTGGTCCGATAATAGATATAAGAAACTAATGTGACAGATAGGGCGGCCAAAATAAAAGGCTCAAATATAAATCTTTGTTCCACTGGCAGGCTTGGAGTAGAGCCAGTCGAATCAAATGCGATTTTGGTAATAAATGGAGCCACACCCGCGGCCAGTAAATTCAATCCAGTGCCAGCGATAATCTGATCTGTTTTCAAAGCCACAGCAAAATATCCAAATACTAAATCCGCAAGCATTCCACCTAAAGCACCACACAAAAAACCAAGCCAAGGAGATGAAGTGTGCAGGCCACCAATGGCTCCACACAAAGCTCCGATTAGCATCATGCCTTCAAGTGCAATTTGCACCACGCCAGAGCGCTCACTTAGTAAGCCGCCCATAGAAGCAAAGATCAATGGGGTCGCGCCACGTAGAACGCTGAATAACAACGACAGTGAGAAAAAAGACAAAATTAAACTTTCTTGTTCCATCGTCTTTTCCAATTCGTTTTAATTTTTTCAAAGTCAAAAAAGTAAATTCCAGCAACAGAAAAAATAATAATAGCCTGAATGATTCGTGCAAAATCTCGAGTGATGGTTGCTGTTTCTAAATCCAAATCAGAAGCACCTTTTTGTAAAATACCAAATAGAAATGCACTGGCCACAATTCCTAGCGGATTGTTTCTGGCCAACAACGCCACGGCAATTCCGACAAAGCCGTAGTCGGGAGAAAATCCAATCTTATAGCGCAGGCTTGAGCCCATCACTTCATTTAAACAGACCATTCCAGCAATACCACCCGCAATGACCATGGCGATAATTTGATTTCGAGCAGGCTTAATTCCAGCCACTTCGCTGGCCTTTTGGTTTTGCCCCGAAGCTCTAATTTCAAAGCCCCAAACAGTTTTATACAAAAACAAATAAGCCAATACCGCTAACACAAGAGCAAAAATCAAAGACAAGTTCGCAGGCGAATCCTTGAAGTAGTTTTGCACAAAATCGAAACTTTTCATCGAGTAAGCTTCGGGCACAAGTTTTGTTTCTGGGTTTTGTGAATCGGGATTTTTAATTATCTCCAGTGTGACGTAACTTGTGATTGCTGCTGCAATAAAATTCATCATCATTGTGACAATGACTTCGTGACTGCCTCTGGCGGCTTTAAGCCAACCTGGAAAAAATCCCCAAAGTCCGCCAGCACAAACTCCGACTAACATAGCAATCCAAGGAGCTAGGTAAGGGGAAATTTCTGGAAAGCTCACTGCGAACCAAGCTGCAGACAATGTTGCTACATTCAACTGTCCTTCTGCGCCAATGTTGAAAAGGCCTGAATGAAAAGCAATACAGACCGACAGACCCGTAAAAATAAGTGAGGTCGTGTAAAATAATGCCAAACCCAAATCGTAAGGTGAGCCAAATGCGCTTTTGACTAACACTAAAAAAACGTGAACTGGGCTTTCGCCAGCAAATGCAGCTAGTGAAAGTGAAATGACCAGTCCGATCACCAAGCCTAGTAGAGGTTTGCTAAAAGATTTCAAAAAATTCATCTAGCCCCCTCTAGCATTAAGTGTCCGATCACTTTCTCGTCGAAATCTTTTGCCAAAATTTCTCCAACAATTTTTCCTTCATACATGACTAAAATTCGATCAGATAATTTCAGAACCTCGTCCAGATCTGAAGAGATCAATATAACGGCTGCGCCTTTGGCTTTAAGTCCGTTGATTTCGGCATGAATTCTTTCAATGGCACCGATGTCGACTCCACGAGTGGGTTGGGCCGCAATTAAAAACTGAGGCTTTCTAAACAGTTCACGAGCCACGACAAATTTTTGCTGATTTCCACCGGAAAAATTTTGAAATAAAAGATCACTATCAAGTGGACGAACATCAAAGTCCTTCATCTGTTGATCAGCGATGGATTTTATTTTTTTTGTTAAGAGCCAGCCAAACTTTTGAAAAAGCCGAGATCGATGCATGCCTAAAATGAAATTTTCTTTCATATCAGAATGAATCAATACACCTTGCTTAAGGCGATCTTCAGGAAAATAGGACTGACCCTTTTCCTTAAGGCTTCTGGCATCTAACCTGGTTATGTCTTCACCATTCCAAAATATTTTTCCAGTTAGATTGGACTGATGTTTTATAGGATTTAGTAGAACCTCGATCAATTCGCTTTGGCCGTTGCCCTCAATCCCAGCAATACCAACCACTTCACCACTTTCGATTTTAAAAGAAATATTTTGTAAAGCATTTTTGCCAGGGTCTGAATTTCCCGATTTTAAAGTTATATCTTGCAGTAAAACAATGGGTTTGGAGTTTTCTGTTTTTGGTGTTCGCTTAAAATCAATCAACTTGCGACCAACCATGAGCTCGGACAACTCGTGAATATTAGTATCGGCAATGTTTCGATGTGCGACAGACTTTCCAGCGCGAAACACTGTGACTTCGTCTGCTAAAGCCATCACTTCTTTAAGCTTGTGAGTGATGATGATAATGGTTTTGCCATCTTTTTTTAGTGATCTGAGTTGATCAAAAAGTGCTGTGATTTCTTGCGGTGTTAGTACGGCGGTCGGCTCATCTAGAATTAAAATATCCGCTCGATTGTAAAGGAGCTTCAAAATTTCAATTCTTTGTTGAAACCCAACACTTAAATCTTGAACTAACGAGTTCCATTGTACGGGCATTTTATATTTCTTTGCAATTTCTTCGAGCTGACTAAGGCGAAGTTTTCGATTTAAGTTTTGAAATAGTGATATGGCAGAGGTGGATAAATTTTCGTCCAAAAAAATATGATCTAAGGCGGTCATCGGACCAGCCAGCATAAAATGTTGGTGAACCATACCGATCCCATATGATTTTGCCTGTAAGGGTGAATTGACTTTAAATGATTGGCCATTAAATAAGATTTCACCCGCATCTTTTTCATAAAGGCCAAACAAGATCTTCATGATCGTCGATTTGCCAGCCCCATTTTCGCCAATCAGGGCGTGAATCGAACCCGACTTAATTTTAAATGAAACTTCGTCATTGGCACGAACCGAACCAAAAGTTTTGCCAACATTTTTAAATTCTAGCAAAACTTGTGATGGATTGTTCGTCATAATTGAACTCGTAAATTATTTTGATTTTTTATAGTAATCCGGGACTTGAATTTTGCCGCTGATGATTTGGGTCTTAAGTTCTTCGACCTTTTGTTTTTGATCAGCAGAAATCAACTTTTCATTGTGTTTGTCTAAGGCGTAATCAACACCTTTGTTTTTTAAACCAAATCGAATAACTCCAGATTGAAATTTTCCATCCTTCATTTCTTTGATGGTGTCAAAGACAGCAATATCCACTCGCTTCATCATGCTGGTTAGGATGAAACCTGGTTTCATCCAATTTTGATTTGAGTCCACGCCGATTGCTAATTTCTTTTTGTCTTCAGCCGCATCGAAAACTCCTGAGCCCGATGCTCCGGCAGCAACGAAAATAACTTCGACGCCATTGTTATATTGAGAAAGTGCCAGCTCTTTGGCTTTGGCAGGATTGTTCCAAGCTTCACCGGTGACTCCAATGTAGTTGGAAGTCAGTTGAGCTTTAGGATTGATTTTTTCAGCTCCAGCTTTGTAGCCCATTTCAAAGCGTCGAATTAATGGAATGTCCATTCCGCCAATAAAGCCGACTTTTCCATTTGATGATTTTAAAGCAGCAAGCGCACCAACAAGGTAAGAACCTTCGTGTTCTTCAAATAAAAGACTTTTCACGTTATTGGCTTTAATTTCGCCGTCAACGATAGCGAATTTTTTATCAGGATATTGAGCAGCGATTTTAGTGACAGCTTCTGTTTGTGCAAAGCCAATTCCGATAATTAAATCGAAATCTTTTTTTGCAAGTGAACGATGAAGATTTTCAATGGCATTGTTGTCAGTGGCCTCGACGTATTTTAACTCGATGCCCAGTTCTTTTTGAGCCTTAGTCGCCCCTTCGTAAGCTGCCGAATTGAACGACTTGTCGTCTTTTCCGCCCTTGTCTAAAACTAAACCAACTTTAAGGGCTAAAGCTGATGAGCTAATCAAAGTGATTGTTGTTAATGGTAAAGATAGTTTTAGAAGTGCTTTTTTTAGAAGGTGAGTCGTCATCGGATCGTCCTTTCGAATTTACATGATTTTTTTCAAAAGCATCAAATTCAAGCCTTTAATTTATGGAAACGAGTGGGACTTTAGGGGTTTGGCGGGGACCCAGTCAACGAATTATTGACACGCCGTCTAACGCCAGAGTAATCCCTACCTTATGAAGCCTATTGGTTACGTGAATTCTTGTTATCGCGATAAATTTGGAACCCCTAGGCAACCTGGATTGGTTCCCTCAAGCTGGGCCAGAATTCAAATATCCAAAGAATGGCAACCCGAAGATGCCCTAGAGGGTTTAGATGGTTTTAGTCATTTATGGGTCCTTTTCGAGTTTCATCAAAATACCAATAAAAACTACCACGCCAAAGTTCACCCCCCTCGAATGGGTGGAAAAACTATGGGAGTTTTTGCGACCAGAAGCCCTCATCGACCGAACTCAATTGGCCTATCATTGGTTAAAATTGAAAAAATTGAAAAGGACAGTGTCGTGATTTCTGGAGTCGATCTTGTTGATGGGACTCCAGTTTTTGATATCAAACCCTATTTGCCCGAAATCGAAGCGATTCCTACTGCGCAAAATGGTTGGACGGCTAAAGTTGAACCCAAGGAAATTGAAGTGCTTTGGAATTCTGCCCAATTGGAAATTTTAGATCAGTGGCAGAAAAAGTTGGGCAACAATAGGCTAAAGGATTTGATTGAAGAAACCCTAAAATTGGATCCAAGACCTGTCGTCTATAGGGGCTATGAGGGTCAAGAATCACCCTATCGGCAATCTCATGCCGTTCGCTTATTTGATGGAGACATTCATTTTTCATTTAAAGATGCTAGAACCATTGAAATTCAGAAGGTTCTAACGGGACTGTCTTAAGGGTTGCCATTACCTTTATTCACGAAAAATTAAGTCGTAACTAAACCAGATACAAATAAATCATAGATGATTGAAAAAATTGATCTTTTCAAAATCATTACAAATTTTTAGTTGAGGAATTGCCAAAAATTTAGTCTTCTCTGCCGTGAATAAAGGCACTTAAATAATAGGGGGCATGATGGAAATGAAAACGGATAAAACGACCGCTAAAAAGACTCGTGAAGTTCCGACATTAAGTTTGAAAAGCTACACCGAGGGATCGCAAGAGGATCAGCTTAAATTTATCAATGAACTTTATAACGGAATCAAAGATTATGGATTTATCGTTTTAAAGGACCACAATGTCTCTCAGGAATTGTTGGACCAAGCCTATGGATTATTAGAGAAATTTTATGCACTTCCGACTGAAGTGAAAATGAAATATGCCGGAGTTCATGGTGGACAGAGGGGTTATACCCCATACGGAAAAGAGCACGCAAAAGATTCACCAGTAATGGATCTTAAAGAGTTTTGGCATGTGGGCCGCGAAGTTCCAGCAAGCCACAAATTTGCTAAATATTATCCCAACAACGTTTGGCCAGATGAAATTCCAGAATTTAAGTCAGTTTTTTCAACATTATATGCTTCGTTGAATGAGGCGGGACGAACGATGTTGCAAGCTCTGACTTTTCCACTAGATGTTCCACAATCCTATTTTGACTATATGGTTGAAGATGGAAATTCGATTTTACGTTTACTCCATTATCCACCAATTCCTAAAGATGCAGATCCAAGATGTTTGCGAGCGGCTCCCCATGAAGACATCAATTTAATTACCATTTTGCCGGCAGCGACGGCTTCAGGTCTTCAGTTGAAAGATCGCGATGGAACTTGGCTGGATGTTGATGGCAAGCCGGGTGAATTGATTGTTGATGCCGGAGATATGATTGCAAGAGCATGCAATGACGTGATTCCTTCAACGACTCACCAGGTGATCAATACCGGTGGAACAGGACATCGATATTCGATGCCGTTTTTTATGCATCCACATCCCGAAGCGATGTTGTCTTGTATTCCATCATGTAAAGGTGCAGGGGCAAAATATCCAGATATTTCATCGCATGACTTCTTAATGCAACGTTTGCGTGAAATTGGCTTATTGAAGAACTAATTTTAGCTTTGTTGTATTGTGACCTCTTCTTTGGTCTAGGTGGCCGTCTTGAAACATAGACGGCCTTTTTTTTCACTTCTAGTATGGCGACATGGCAATTAAGACTCAAAATAAAACTCTTGGTGTGTTCGCGCTGATTACTTTGATTATTTTGGCGCTGGTTCTTTTTCGAGAAGGAAAAATGACTTCGTTTCTTTCTTCAAAAAATTCTGAATTAGCTGAAAAAGATGCTTCGTTAGTGAAGCAAGAGCAAATGGGGGATCAAGTCAATTCAGGAGCTGGAGATGATCTCAAGATGACTGAGTCTCAAAAGAATTTTGCTCAGATTGTTGGAGATCTCTCGGATTGCTTAGATATTAAAAGTTCAAATGAGGCTAGCAAAGCTGCTGTTCAAATCGAAACTTTAATACAACGCTATCAAGGGGAGCTTGGTCCGGTCAGTCATCAATCTGATCGTTGGATGAATTGGCACATGCGCAATCCCGAGGGAAAAGAACGAAGATTGCGTTTAGAGATCACAGAAAATGACGTAGGCAAAATTGATCGTGAGCTTCACTTTTACAGTGTGGACCGAGAAGGTCTACCCGTGCCGATAGAAATCGATGCCGTGAAAAGTAGAAATCCAAGCGATGAAGTGATCAATCAAATGCTCAAAGAAGGCGAAGTTTTCCATAAGGAAAGGGCTGCTTTCGTTGTTTTTCCTGGTGGAGAGCGCCTTGAATATGTCGAGAAAAATGGTTTGCTGTCTGAAATTGAATTCATTAAAAATGAAAGAATTTTTAGATGTAACAATCTTGAGGCAAGAGAAAATTGCCAGTGTATTAGATAAGGTGAAAAATGAAGTTCAAAACTAAATCAGCAAAATCTGTAATTTTGGTGATGATTCTTTTTGTAGGTACAGTAGTAAATGCGCAATCAGCTATTGTGGACTTAAGCTTAAGACCTGCTGGGGCATTCAAAGCAAAAACAGATGAATTAACGGGAAGTGTAACACAAAAAGGCAATTCCTTTGATGCTGAAAATATCGTAGTCAAATTGGGAAATCTTAAAACCGGAATTGAATTGCGTGATTCACATACTAAAAAACACCTTGAGGTCGAAAAGTTTCCCGAGGCTATTTTAATTTCAGCTCATGGCGAGAATGGCAAAGGCGAAGGTACAATCAAAATTCGCGGAATTGAAAAAAAGATTTTTGGTTCTTATAAGGTAGAAGGTTCAATTTTAATTGCCGAGTTTCCAGTCAAACTGTCGGATTTTGGAATTTCAGGGATTAAATATATGGGTGTTGGCGTGGACGATGAAGCTAAAGTCACTGTTGAAGTGCCCGTAAAAAAATAGTTAAAACTTGTATCCAACGCCCAATGACCAAATAGTCGATGCTTTGTTGGTCAATGCTCCGATCGTCTGTCGTAGTTCCCATTTTTGATTTAGTCGAAGTCTTAGATCTGTTAAAACTCCAAAATTGAAATTGGCTCCCGATTTTACTGAAATGTTTGAGCCTTCGCTTGGCCAAGTGATTTGCCGATTCAGTAAGGTGGGGCCAATTGCGAAGGTTATTTCAGGTGTTGATCTATAGGCCAATCGAGCAGTCAACTGGGCACCCCACCAGTTTTTATAGGAAGTCTGATATGTTAGATTTTGTTGAGTTCCGCCTGCATTTGCTTGGCCAACCAAAGCCGCCGCTTCAACTGAATATCCAAGACTGTTGCTTTGGTAAGACTCAATTTCATAGCTAAAAGCGTTTCCGTAAAAATTAGCAAATGCTTTGTCTGTTGTATTCCCGTTATCGAGCTCGATAAATTCGGTCCACGACAGATATGAAAGACCGACTGTATCACCTTCGGCATTGCAATATTGAAATGAAAGTCCGAAAAGCAGGTAGACAAATAGAATTTGCTTAAAGAGAAACATGAATTTGTCCTTCCATGGCCCACTGATCATCGGGAGCTCTCTGATTTGAAAATTCTCGAGTGTTAATAACATTTGCTCTTAGCTCTAGTCTTGGTGCTGGAAAGGCTAGGATTCCGGTTGACCATTTCCACTTGTCAGGTTCAGAAGCTTTAAACTCTTTGTTGTATCTTTCGACTGTCGCTTGAAGGTTGTATCCACGACTCAAAAGGACAGTGCCTTCTAGTAAATTGTAACTACCGACAGATTTATTTTGGTTAGTTGGTTCGTCTTGAATAACTCCATATTCAAGCAAAAACGAAGAGCCCTTGCTTAGACCTTGGCGGTAATGAACTGCGTACATTTGTTTTTTCAGAAGATCGCTTTTTCCACTATAGGTTGAAGCTCCTAATCTTTTTTTCTCGCCAACTTCGTATTCGCCCATCATCGAATATCCTTTTTGCTGGTACTCGGTGCTGTCGCCCGGATGTCCAACAAAGTAGTTTGCAGCAATCTCCCAAAGTTCCTCAACCTTGTGCAGAATGAGGCCATTGGATGCCCGATTGCCATCGGTACTGTTATTGCGATTGTTAAAGCCTTGATAAGTTCTTTGGTAAGAAGTGTGGTCGATATTTCTAAGGCCATAAATTTTTTCAATGAGCCCAGCATATAGCCACCAGGATTTTAAAATTTCAATTCTTAGATAAGACTCAATCGGCAAAGTTCGCTTCAAGCCTTGATTGCCGCCGCCATAGTCTTCTGGCTTGTTGACATTTCCATAGGTAACAACCGCTACGTATTTCCCAACCGGATCTGCTTGCAAGGTCAAGCCGCCTTCCATCTGCATTTGATAAAATTTAGTCGTATCGATTGAGCTGCCGGGATTTCGACGTAAATTCAAACCTCGATACTTGATGTGAGGCCTAACATAATAGGGAAGTTCAACTGAACCTAAAAAACCAGACTGGTTTGCAATGTCTTCGTCGGACTGGCTTTTGGGATAAAATGCTCTTGAGGCAATTTCAGCGGACCAAAGGGCTCGACCATAATCACTGAGTGGGCCTCCGCCATGTCCGTTGACGTGACAAGTGAGGCAAGAGCTATACCCATACCCAATAAATTGGGGATAAGCCTGAGCGGTAGTGGTTGCCAACTGGAGCAAAATTAAAAAAACTAAGTGAATGAAAGCTTTATTCATGGCCGTATTTTGAGCACGATCGGAACAGATTAGGAAGAAGATCGCTGTGCGTAAAAAATGTCCACTATAACCTTGCTCAGATTGATGAGCCGTGTTGCAATTTCAATATGAAAATAGGCTTCATTTCATTCTTATTTTTTGGTTTTTTTGTTCAACCTACTTTCGCCGCATATAAAGACATTTCAGTGGATGCGGCGACTGTTTCGGCAGTTGACTATACAGATAAGACAAACACCATTATTTTTGGTGGTAGCACTGGTTGTACGACCACTACAACTGGTTGTTCTACGAGCGGCTACTTTGGTGGATGTTCGACACTGTCAACAACCTCAACTTGTAATTCGTGTACAGGATTGACCGACTTGCAAGCCGGAGCAACTTTCTACAGATGTGCTTATAAAAATGTTCATGGTGCCTTAAGAATGAAATTTACCTTTACCGTAGATAGCATTCCATCTGGTGCATCATTAAAAATTCAGTGGAAAGAAAGTTCAGGTACAACTATCTCTCCAGTCAATGTGCCTATATTGGTGGCCAATTCTCCCATCACAGTGGAGATTGATTGGAATTCAATATGCAATGCTGAAATGGGAACCACTTGTGATTTAGGCAGCACTGAAGACGCCTTTTCTAATACACTATTAATTGCAGTCACCGCTGATGCCATTTCAACCTCGAATGCGATGAAATTTACCGTTAAATGGCACAATCTTAATGCTGAATTTAGCACATTGGTGACACCTTGTTCGTCAACTTCAGCTACAAGTTCAGATCCATTTTGTTATTTTTCAGTTTCGCCCGGGGACAAAAAAGTTTTCGTAAATGAATTAGCTCGCGGAACGGTGGGACCAACCAGCGATACCTCTGGAATTAAATGGCAGTATGCAAGGATTTATCATGCGGTCAGTGATTGCAATTTATCTACGGCTTGCACTCCGACTTTTGCTTCGATTCCATTGGGATCAAATGCTCAGTACGAGGATTTGACTATAACAGATAAAGTGAACGTTGCTACTAGTCTAAGTACAAACAAAGTGACTTCCGGTTTTGATAATGAAGTCGACTATATGTTCAATATGGCGACGGTTGACGAAAGTACAGTTGTTGAAGGGTTTTTAAATCCAACAGCGTTGACCGCGGCCAAGCAAGCCACGCGTCCTGGGCAAGTTGTTGGGCTATTAGATGACAAACATTGTTTTGTTGCGACGGCAGCATTTGGATCTGATATGGCGCCAGAAGTGGTTTGGCTTCGTCAGTTTAGAAATGAATTTCTTCTTACAAATCCCATCGGGAAAAAGCTAGTAAAGGCTTATTATCGATTTTCTCCTCCATTTGCCAATTTTATTTCTGAACATGAATTATTACGGGCGACGGCGCGATCATTTCTTTGGCCAATTATTCTATTTGCACAAATGACTTTGCAGTTTGGAATTTTAGTCACTGTATTTTGCTTAATTTCTGCGGTGTTTGGTTTCTATTTTCTGGGGCGAAGCTTTTTAAGCAAGCCGATTCCAGCTAAATTAGGAGCTAACAAGTGAAGATCAGTAAAATAATTTTCATTTCATTAATTCTGTCTTCGATTGTTTTCGCTGCTAAGTCCAACGCTCAGGATGAGTATGATGATGAGGGGCTTGATGAAGAAGTTACTGCCGTCGAAGGCCAAGTAGAGCCTCGCGCTGATTTGAAGCAATCTCCAAAAAGTGAAACGAACTTAGAGTCCACTCTTGTTGAAGCGCCACCCGTCGCTGATGAAAAGCCAGTTGTCATTGAAGTTCCCAAGCGAAATCAGAGAAACATTTTGGAAAATGAACTAAAGCTTCAGAAAGAAGTTTTAGATAGAAAAAAAAGATATGAATCGGAAGTCAGTTCCGACAGAAATATCGACCGCTTTCCTAAGCAGGAGCCTTTATTTCGCCGTCCTCCTGGCCCGGTTGAGGGTGGCACCGTCCGAGTCGAGCATCCTAGGGCGGCCGAGGGACTTTTGCGAGTCAACCGTGACGGAAGTTATCAATACAGAACAACTTTAAAGGATAAATCACAAGGTGGTTCAATGAAGTTGTCTTCTATGAGTCCACCAAAAATTAAATCAGGAAATATTACTTTTGAATCCATGTACGGAAGTTCCAATTTGACGGGTATGACATTGGATTACGAATGGTTTCCATTTCGAAAATTTGGAGCTCTGGGAATACAGCTTGAAAGTGGTTTTTCTACGGCAACAGCTCGCGGAAATTTTAAAACCGCTAGACCAGATGGATCTTCAAGAAGTGAAGAGAAATACAATATTTTTATCGTACCGATGACAGCCTTTTTGAACTATCGGTTTGAGTATGTGAGACGACAGTGGATTGTTCCCTATGTGAATGGTGGATTTACTTATTATGGCTTAAGTGAACTTAGAAATGATGGAAAAACACCAGTATTTGCAGGGGCCCCGGCGGCCGGTGGTGGCGGCGGTGTTTTGATTTCATTGTCTCGCTTAGATTCTGCCGGAGCCTTTACCTTGTCACAAGAATATGGGATTGCGGACATGTGGTTGGCTATCGAAGGCCGAGCTATGCAAGGATTATCGGACGACACTGATTTTACCAATCAAACTATCAATGTTGGTATCGTTGTTGATTTCTAAAATTTTAATGATTTCTTTCAGAAGTTTTTTTCAACAATAGAAAACCATTAAACTTCTCAATTTCACTGTAGTTAGGTGGCAAGGGAAATTTGTTTTCCCTTGCGTAGAAATCTTTGTCTAAAATGATGAAATCAGGATCTGAAAATTTTGGCATCGGAATATCCTCATTGATTCCAAAGTAGTATCTCTGGAAGGGATTCGGATACATAAAAATTTGCTCTCGAAAACTTAAGCTCGGGACTAAATTGTAATTCGCAGAAATACTAGTGTCTGATGAGGAAAGATATTTATTTACTATTTTCTCGAATTCAATTTGTTTTTCAGTCTTTACATTTTTTAGGTTCGCAAGAAATTGGTCGTAGCAGTTGGCGACATTATTGTGGCAAAACTTAATATTTAAAGTAAAAGAAATCACCAGACACAGTATTAATAATATTTTTTTTGCTATTTCATTTTTTAGTTTAGAAAAAGAATCTAAAAAGCCCACAATAATAAATGGTGTGGTCTGATTGTTGTAATGGAAGAAAACGGACCTAAGATAGTCTGTTCGGCTCAGACAATTTACCGCGAAGCTGGGTAGGAAACCGAGTGTCCAAAAGCTTCTAATTGGTAAAAACAGAAATGGTCCAAAGAGTCCCAATAAGTAATTGAACACGGTTGGGTTGAAAAATGCTTCTTGATAAAAGTTGAGTCGGGTCAAATTTGTCAGCAATCCTGAAAACCAATAACCGTGGTTAAAGCGGAAGAAGCCAATGCCGTTAAGTTGGGGCATAATGATCTTTAAGTTAATGGCAAAGAAAATGCCCCAAAAAACAGTTAGAAGTAAGTGCGTTTTGTTTTTTGTCTTTACAGCGTATAGAACGCTTACGAAGGCCAAAGTAATAGCAATATCCTCTTTACAAATTGCAGCCAGCAATCCGAAAAAAAATGCTTTAGACGTTTGTCCTCGCATAATAAATAGAAGATTCCAAAGTAAAAACGGAGTGGCTAAATTCTCAGGATACAGGCCTTCCAGGAACAAATTCCAAACGGCGGGTTGTAGGAGCCAGGAAATTGCTATAACAATCGAGTAGTTTCTTGAAATTTTGAAATACTGAGCGATTGAATAGATCGCAAAAAGCGAGCTTAAAAAAAGTATGAAGTAAAAAAAAACGAATATCTGAAGACTATTTGTAGCTTTCAATATCAAAGCAAGGAGATATGAGATGCCCCAAACATGGTCACCCAAATATTCCATGCCTCGGATCGTGTTGAAGCTTGATTCGCTAAACGCAATTTTCCAGATTCCATGTAAATGCAAGCCCATGTCGTAAGCGCTAAAGTGCCAAAAACGAAGTCTATAAATTACAGAATTTGTCAAAATTAGGCCGAGGCCTAAGGTGGAAATAAAAAGTAAAAAGCTAGGCAGCCAATTTTTTTTTGCGACTTTTTCTAAAATCATTCTTCTTTATAGATCATCTGTTGATAGAAATGGTGAATAGCCATTCCAACCACCATTGCGATGACAAATGTAATCGCTGACCAATTTCCATCCATGGATGCCACTAAACCTGGGCCAGGACAAAATCCACTGAGGGCCCAGCCGACTCCAAAAATTGCGGATCCAATCATTAATTCTCTAGAGATAGAAGTTTGATGTGGTAGATGCATTTTTACATCTAAAACTGGGCTGTGCTTTTTCTTCATGTAAAGATTGGCTGGAATGTGAACGGCTAAGGCTCCAATCATGACGAAAATCAATTGTGGATCCCATTTTCCCAAAACATTTAGAAAGCCTAAAATTTTCTTAGGATCGCTCATGCCGCTAATGCCAAGTCCAAACGCAAAAATAATTCCACCTAAAAATGCGACGATGGCCCGTTTTCCTGAATGAGTAGTTGATGAACTGTTTTGACTCATGGGTTAGCTCCTGGAATTTGACCCAAAATAGTTGCAGCTAAAATTCCAACACCCATGAAAATCAATACAGCGACTAAAGATCTGAAGCTAAATCGAGAAAGACCGCAGACTCCGTGGCCACTGGTACAACCGCCACCCATGACAGTTCCAAAGCCGACTAAAATTCCACCGATTGCGACCAATGCTAACGGTCGAATTAATCCAGCTGGTTCATCTAATTCTGGCTTTTGGACAGCCAAAAGAAATCCGCCAAATAATAGTCCGAGGATAAAATACACTCGCCAAGCAGTATCACCTTTGTGGAATTGTAATATTCCATTAAAAATTCCACTGATGCCAGTGTGACGGCCATTCAAAATCAGCATGATTGAAGCTGACAAGCCTATAATGACTCCACCAATAAGGCCCGAGTATATGCTTTGAGATATATTTTCCATAATGAATAGGATAACAGCGATGAGTTTAAAAACAACTCAGATCTCAGTTGAGATTATGGTTCGTTTCAACTAATAAGGACGCATGGCTAGGATTAAATTACTTGTTTCATATGACGGTACAGATTTTTGTGGTTGGCAAAAACAAAAGGATCATGAATTTGGTCCTGGTAAACCGTCTATTCAAGAAACAGTCGAGAAATCTTTGGCAAAAATATTCAATCATGAAATTAGCCTAAGTGCCTCGGGTAGAACAGATGCTGGAGTTCATGCGCAGGCACAAATTGCGCATTTCGATACGGATCGACCAATCCCAAAAGATATTTGTTGGGCGACCAGATCATCATTGCCGAATTCAATAGTTTTGAAAAAAGCCTGGATTGCCCCCGACAATTTTCACTCGACAATATCTGCCACCCATAAAACCTATCGATATTGGATTTGGAATGCTCAAAGGCCCACAGCCCTATTAAGCAGGTATTCAAGTTGGATCCGGACTCCATTGGATCTAGAATATTTAAATGAGCAAGCTAAATTTCTTCTGAAAAATCAAGACTTTAAGAGTTTTCAGTCCAATGGAACCCCAGTTCAAACCACCGTTCGCGAGATCTATAATGCGACCTGGACCATGCGGCGCCAGAACTTAGTCCAGTTTCAAGTAACCGGAAATGGCTTTTTGAAACAAATGGTAAGAAACATCGTTGGCACTCAGGTGGATTTGCTTTTGAAGGGCCAACCTATTGATAAAATTGAGGAAATATTAAAATCCAAGGATCGTCAAAAGGCGGGACCCACAGCAGAAGCCCAAGGTTTGTTTTTATCTCGAGTTTATTATCCCACATCTCTTGACAATAAGTGCCGACAAATTTAAAAAGTCCCTTCATTTCGAGAATCTAACGGTCCCTTATCCCGTCTGATGAAGAGGAATTGCTCGTTCTTTTTCAAATAGATTTAAGATGTGAAACGAATAATTTTCGTTTGGAATATTTAGGAACCGTTATCTCCCGAATGTTTTGAACGGCAAATAGAAGAAAACTGTCTTCGGACAGCGGAGAAAAAAATGACAGAACAAACATTTATGGCGAAAGCAGAAGAAGCTGATCGCAATTGGTGGATCGTCGATGCCTCTGGGCAGCGATTGGGTCGACTTGCAACTCAAATTGCAACTCTACTACGTGGTAAACATAAGCCCACATTCACACCGCATATGGATAACGGAGACTTTGTTGTCGTAATCAATGCTGACAAAGTTGAAATGACTGGAACTAAGTGGACTGAGAAAAAATACTACAGTCACTCTCGTTTCTTTGGTTCATTGAAAGAAAAGTCTGCTGCTCAGATGAAAGACTTTGATTCTACTTTCATCATTCATGAGGCAGTTCGTGGAATGCTTCCAACGAACAAACTTTCTTATTCATTAATTAATAAGCTTAAAACCTACAAGGGTTCTGAGCATCCTCATGCCGTGCAAAAGCCTCAGGCATACAAACTTTCGACTAAGAAGGGTGAATAACAATGGCTGCTGAAAAAGTTTATTACGCTACAGGAAGACGTAAAACTAGCTCTGCTCGAGTATTTTTGAAGCCTGGTAAAGGCAATTTGACTATCAACGGTTTAAAAGCCGATGAGTACTTGAAGCGCATGCAATCAAAAATGGTCATCCAACAACCTTTCGACGTTACCACTCAAAACGGTAAATTCGACGTAGACGTAACTGTTTGCGGTGGTGGTGAAAATGGTCAAACTGGTGCAATCCGTTTAGGAATTGCTCGTGCATTGACAGCTTTCAACCCAGAGCTACGACCAGCTCTTAAAAAAGCCGGATATTTGACTCGCGACCCAAGAATGGTCGAGAGAAAGAAATACGGTCTTCGTGGTGCACGAAGAAAAGGTCAATACTCAAAACGTTAATCGGTTCTGGGTGCAGGAAACTGCACCGCCGAATACTGTTTTGGATATTCGATTCAAAACCTCAAAAGGCTCGGGAAATCCCGGGCCTTTTTTGTTTTTAAGAGCTGCGATCATCTCTTTAATGGACCTGAGCTGCTAATGTGGAATTGACGTAGCTTTGCAGATCCACAATGTTCGCTTTAGAGATTTCAGGGGTAAACAACTGACTTACGTAATATCCGATCATTTCCTTTTTCTCGGTTTCAGTCAGATATCCACCATACATATAAGTATTCATCCAAGACGAGGGCATGAGTTTTAAGTTGGAAGAGGTTCTTAAAGTCGAGAATTGATCTTCGTGCTGAAGGCCCAATAAGCAATGTCCCATTTCATGAAATGTAACTTCGAAGCGGAAGTATTCATCAGATGCAAAGAACATTTTTGTATTGATGCTGATCTCTCGGACCGAAATCGTTTTTTTGTTTAATCCATCATTGTAGGTTCTTTGAGAAATCTTGCAGTTGCCGTTCATATTGGTTTTGGACATATCATCGTCAAAGGCCATTCTAAGGCGATTCGTGTCCAATGAAATGCCTCGTGATTCAGCTTCAAGTTTAAAGCGATTAAAGTAAGGGAGCAATTGGTCGTCTACTTCTAAATAGTCGGGAGGCTTGGGCCCGCAGGCAACCAAAGTAGATATTGCTAATAAAAGTAAGACTAATTTTTTGAGGGTAATTTTCTTCATCTCTAAAATTACATCAGAGAACTGAATCCGATTCTTGAAAATAACGTCGAAATCTCAGTCGCTGACGGTAGTTAATGAAAGTAAAATATTTCCCCAAGGATTCATTAAGGAAGATTGCAAATTTACCATTTGTAATTCAACTTAGATTCACCCAATTCCGGGAATAACTTTTCCTAGAAAGAAAAATAGTGAGGGCTGGCTAGAAAGTGTCTCAACTTGAGACAGGAAAAACGTCCAGAAAAGACTCAATAAAATCTCAAAATCATCCGATAGGTATGTAAGGGGATATTATGAAAAAATATGCGTTGGCAGCAGTTGTGACAGTCGTTTTTATATCTTTTCAAAACTGTGCTCCCAATAAAGCCAATAGTCCGACTTCCGAGGCAGGTCCGGAAAAAGCGGAAACTCAGTTCAATAAGGTTTCGGCTTCTGATTTTTCTGTTTTATCTCTGTGGGATTCGGGTTGCGATGAGGGGTGTACTCATGACCAAGTCGTTCAAGCTCAGCCAAGATATTTAGATATCAATCTATCAAATGGTTTAATGGAGTCGGTACCACTTGATCGAAGTCTGCCCCATGAAAAATTTTGCATCTCTTCGTTAAAGCTAGATGAATTGAGATCCATTTTAGCAGGTGCTGATGTTTGTGATCCGGTGATTCCGGCGGGCTATTTTAGTGGGCGAGTCTGTTCGATGAGCTATACAAATCCTTATGCCTTGCTCAAAGTGGATGCCAGTGAAGTGGTGCCATTGGGTGAAAAGACCAGCGGTTGCGATATTCCGACTGATTTGTGCGGCGACAAAGCTCAGCAATTGCGTTTATGGAGAAATTCGATCGTGAGCAATTTGTCGAAAAGTTCAATTGTTCGTGCTGCAAATAATCAGGGTAGTTGTCCTTAAAGTTTCATTCTAAATTCAAATAAAATTTCAAGGTTCTTTGGTGGAATCAATTTTGCGTTTAAGTCTAAGTGGAGGACTTATGGCAAAAAGAAACACTTTTCAAGATGATCGTTGTCCGTATCACGTCGTTGGCCGAACTGTAGATCGAGAATGTTTCTTGGCCTCTTTGCAGGATGTGTTCAATTTGTTTCAGATTCATCTAACGTATTGCTCTTTGATTTTTAATATTCGAATCAATGGATTTGTATTGATGGCAAATCATTTTCATCTTTTAGTGACGGATCCAAATGGCAAAATCATACCAGCGATTGACTATTTAATAGATCAAGTTGAAAAGACTTTGAAAAATTTAGAAAATCGAAACAAGCCCGTTTTTTTTGAAAAACCAATTCATATTGATCAAATCAAGAATCGAACTCATTTGCAGTTCGTTTATAAATATTTATACCGAAATCCAATCGAAGCTAAAATTTGCAGCAGGGCTGAGCAATATCCGTTTTCAACTTTGCCATTTTTGTTGGGTAAAAGAAATATGACGATGACCGTTTTTGACAATTTTAATTTGATCGTCAATCCACATGAAAAGCTCAAGTGGATTAACGAACCATTTTCAAATTTAGAAACCGACTATTTGTTGGAAAACTTCGACATGAAAGACTTTCGAACTTCATCCAGTTTTGAACGATCGGGAGCTGCGCCTTGAGCAAAATCAGGGCGACCGCCACCTTTTCCGCCCATCATTTGAGCGTACTCTTTTAAAAGATTACCAGCCGAAATATCAGGGTTTAGGTCCTTAGATACTGAAACTATTATTGGGTGTGAAGATTCACCTTTTCCAACGACAACTACAATTCCACTTCCAATTTTGTTTTTAAGGTGATCAGTGACTTGTGCCAAAACATCACGATCGTCGATGCTCAAGTCAGCAAGCAACGCCTTTGAAGAGCCTACTTTTGAATTGAACTGTTGTGCCTGATTTGCCAATTCATCTATGTTGATTTGACCGCCTTGTACTTTTTTGATTTCCTTTTCCAGAGCTTTGACTTCGTCTTTCTTTTTCTCGACGAAATCTGAAATTGAGCCGGCCTGGTTGTTCAAAATTTTATCCCATGAACTATCTAGACCAGCAGTTTTTCTGGCTTCTAAAGAATCTTTTAATCCTAATGTTAGGTACTTAATAGCCGCATCACCAGCTAAGGCTTCGATTCGTCGAACACCTGCGCTGACTCCGCTTTCAGATACGATTTTGATGACACGAATTTGAGCCGTGTTATGAACATGGGTTCCGCCGCAAAGTTCTGTGGAAAATTCACCCATCTTTAAAACGCGAACCTCATCGCCATATTTTTCGCCAAAAAGAGCAATGGCCCCAGAAGCAATGGCTTCTTGGTGTTTCATCACGTTCGAAGAAACGTTAACAGCCTTTGCAACCTCTTCGTTAATCAGTGATTCAATCTTTTGTAGCTCATCGCTTGTTAATGATTTCCCATGAGTGAAGTCAAAGCGGATTCGAATGTCGTCGACCATTTGTCCGGCTTGTGTCACATGTGTTCCTAGAACCATTCTTAATGCAGAATGAATTAAGTGAGCGGCAGAGTGGTTGGCAGCCGTATTTCTTCTTTCAAAAGTCGAAACGTTGGCACTGATTTCATCAGATAAGCTCAAAGTTCCAGACTCAACTTCTATAAAATGAAGAAAGACTTCGTTCTGTTTTTTGCAATCAAGAACTTTAGCGGATCCTTTAATTGACTTTAAGTGGCCGCGGTCGCCCACTTGTCCACCACCTTCGGCATAAAAAGAAGTTTGGTTTAAAACAACGACGCCGGTTTCATTTGCGTTCAGTTTGTCGATCGTTTTGCTGCCATTTGAAAGAGCGACAACTTTCGCGGTAACACTGGTAGATTCATAGCCTAAAAATTTTGTTGCCTTATTGGTGTCTAGGGATTTTTGAGAAAATTGAATCAAATGGGCCTCGTCACTGGCTAGGCCTTTGCCCTTCCAGCTCGCTTTCGCTTTTTCCCGCGCAGCATCCATTTCGGCTTCGAATTTTTTCTCATCCACTGTGAAGCCAAGCTCTTCAGCCATCAATCTGGTTAAATCAGCGGGAAAGCCATAGGTATCATAAAGTTTAAAAACGATTTCCCCTGGAACTTCAGTTTGTTTCTTGGTTTTTAATTTAGACAGCTCTTGATTTAAAATCTGAGTCCCAGTTCCCAAGGTTGACATGAAGCGATCTTGCTCGTCTTTAAGAGTGGCAAGAATCACACTTTGACGTTGTTTTAATTCCGGATAAACCGAACTCATGTGTGAAATTAAAACTTCAGCAATTTCTGGCAAAAAAGCATTGCCTCCAGAAAGCATTTGAGAGAATCGGATCGCTCGTCGAAGAATTCGTCTTAGAACGTATCCTCGTCCTTCATTAGACGGTAAGGCTCCGTCAGCAATTAAAAATGAAGAACTGCGAACGTGATCGGCAACAACCCGAAGTGCGGCAATCTGTTGTTTCGATTCCGCAGATATTTTTGAGCTAATGCCATCTTTATTAATTTGTTCAATCTCTGTAAGCAGATGACTTTTCTTAGAAATCTCAGCTGCTTTAGAAATCATTGGCCAGAATAGATCCGTGTCATAGTTGTTCAGCTTACCTTGAAGAGCCGCAACGACGCGTTCAAGGCCAGCTCCAGTATCAACAGAAGGTTTTGGCAATGGCTCAATTTTACCAGGAGCCGATTCGTAATATTGCATGAAAACTAAATTCCATATTTCGACGAAGCGATCCTCGCCCGCAGCAATTCCTTTGAAGGGATCTGTTTCTTTTCCTGCGTGAGCACCATGATCGTAGAAAATCTCAGTGCAGGGGCCGCAAGGTCCAGTGTCGCCCATTCGCCAGAAGTTATCTTGGTCGAAGCGAAAAATTCTGTCTTTTGGGATGCCTTCTTGTTTATGCCAAATGTCAGCGGCTTCATCGTCTGAAAGATGTACCGTTACATAAAGTTTTTCTTTGGGAATTTGTAATTCTTCAGTCAAAAATTGCCAAGCAAAGCGAATGGCCTCTTTTTTGAAATAGTCGCCAAACGAAAAATTTCCGAGCATTTCGAAAAAAGTATGGTGTCTGGCAGTAAATCCTACGTTCTCTAAATCATTGTGCTTACCGCCGGCGCGAACACACTTTTGAACGGAAACGGCGCGCTTATAGTCTTTGTGTTCAAGGCCCAAAAATAGATTTTTAAACTGATTCATGCCAGCATTTGCAAAAAGCAAAGTTGGATCATTTTCAGGTATCAATGAAGAACTGTTGATATGAGCATGTTGATGCTTTTTGAAATATTCTATAAAGCGATTGCGGATCTCGATGCTGGATAAAATTTTATTGCCATTAATTGAATCTTTAGAATTTTGCATAAATAGCCTTTCGGAAGACATAATTTTAACGAGAGTCCGAGCTTTTTCAAACATTTTATAGACAGAAAGGGGCCCTGCAGTCATGCTATTTGCTACACCAACGAATCATCAGGGAGGATTTCGTGAAAACAGTCATTTTAGCAATTTTAACAGCTTTTTCCGTTTCAGCATTTGCAGGCGATGCAGGTTGTGGTCTTGGATCAGTGATCATTCAGAAGAACTCAAAAGGACTTCAGCTTTTGGCTATGACCACAAACCATATTCTTTTCACACAGCCCCTGGGCATTACTTCAGGAACTTCAGGCTGTTCTTCAAGTGGGATCGTATACAATGACAAACAGATCGAGTATTTTGTTGAAGTAAATCACGATGACCTTTCTCGCGAAATGGCGCAGGGCGAAGGAGAAAAGTTGAATGTTTTGGCTCAGCTAAACGGCTGCTCGAGCAAAGATGCACAGGCTGCTTTTGCTGAAATGACCCAGAAATCATTTGAGAAAATCATTCCTGCTGTAGACACAAAGCCAGTTGAAGTGGTTTCTAATTTGAAAAAAGAACTTTCAGATGACACTCAAGTGGCTCAATTGTGCCATGTTGCTGGTTTATAAAAAGACAATTTCAATAGTTTTGATGATAGGGGCTAATTTTAGCCCCTATTTTTTTTCGAAAGCCTATGCGGATGAACGCCCTTCAAATAGTGTGTTTCAGACTTGGGCTGATTCTGAAGAATGGCTTCGACTGTTGCATGTGAAGAAGACTGCGTTTGGTTTGAAGTCAAATGTTCATCCGTTTCTTGGGCGACCGTCATTTTTTTTGCACCCAGATGGTGACCATTCCCCTCTTTCTGAATTGAAAGAAACCTACTCTCAAATGTTTGAACAGGGTGCAGAAAAAGGAAAAAGTGCACAGTGCCGCTTTTTGGCGAGAAGAGACTTCTTCCGAAGGATGTCAAAATTAGATTTACGCCGAGACTTTTTTAAATGCGAATTTTCTGAAGATTGGCTGGCAAAGCTTAATACTGAAAAATTAACTTTAGTATTTGCCTCTGGGTATATGAATTCAGCAGCTTCAAGTTTTGGTCATACCTTTTTTAAATTGCACAACTTGGCCAACACTCATGGAAAAGACTTGCTCGATTATGGGGTCAATTTTTCGGCAAGAACTGGCGACAACAAAGGTGCTCTTTATGCGCTCTATGGTTTGTTCGGATATTTTCCAGGAACATATTCAATGCTTCCCTATCATCAGATGATCAAAGAATACACGAATCTAGAAGGAAGAGACCTTTGGGAATACGATCTCAATTTGAAGCCGGATGAAATTCAAAGAATGCTTTGGCATTTGATGGAGCTTGATGGGACCTATTTTGACTACTATTTTTTAAGCGACAATTGTTCATTTGCTCTTTTAAAGGCGCTTGAAGTTGCTCGACCTGGTTTGAAATTGGCAGATGACAGTGAGCTCTATTTGATTCCGCTGGATTCGGTCAAAAGAATTACGGGATTGGTGGAAAAAGTTCGCTTGAGAAAGTCCCTTGCGACAATTTGGATTGAAACACGGCCGAATCTCTCTAGTGTTGCGCAAAATGAAATTTTAAAATTGAAAGAATCTACAAGTGAGTTGCCTCGGTTATCTACTGAACTGCTAGATTCGGGATTGTTGTATTATACCTTGCAAGAATCAGAGGGTCATGATGGTCATCGCAAACTAGTTTACGAAATCTCGAAGGAAAGAGCAAAGAGAGTAAAAAATTCCTCTGAAAAATTGCAGGTTGCCAATGTTAATTCAGCTATTTCTGATTTCATTGAAATGGAAGGTCGTCCCGATCAAAGCCACAATTCAGCGGCTGTGAATATAGGATTTCAAGAGGGAATTGTTAAATCCTCTACTTTGGGATTTCATTTTGCCTTTCACGATCAACTGTCTCGAAATTTGGGGTTAACTCCATTTTCACACTTAGAGGTATTAAGCGGAAAGGTACGCTCCAAAGATGGTCGAAATTTTCAACTGCAAGACTATCGAATATTGGAAACTTTCTCGTCTGCGCCAGTAAATAGATTCGAAATGCCTTTAAGTTGGGGAGTGAAGGCTGGCGGCACTAATTTTTTTACGGATGAAGATCGCAGCTACAATTATTTGGGTGGTGTGTTCGGCTACAGTTTTGACTTTTTTGATAGTAGCTCTGGAGTCGGAAAGGTGAGATGGAGTCATTTGGCTTCAATAAATACGGGTGATGATTCATCCAGTGGATGGGCATTAATGCCAGGATATGAAAGTCGTCTGTGGACCATCTTTAGTTCCGAAATTCGATCTTTGATAAAATATAAAATTGAAAAGCATAGTAAAAATGATCTGAATCGATTTTCTATAGAGTTGGCAGTCGATTTGACCAAACAATTGGAATTAAGAATGTCTGGTCAGCGCACTCAAGTGGGTAGTAAGTCGGAAGAATTGAAAACGATAGGTGTGCACCAAAATTTTTAATCAAACGATTTTTGGTGGCTATCTATGTATCAAAAATTCATGGATGTAGTTTTGCGATCTGGCACTTTGTAGAATTTCAAGGTGGCCTAATTTCATATGGAGAATTTTAGGATCAAGAGATTTAAAGGCCGGTGGTAATTCGGCGGAAAAATCAGGTACAGTTTGATCTCCGTCTCCGTATACAATTTCAGGATCAGTTTTTGGCAGCCATTTTTTAAAATCTTTTGGGTAATATAGAAACACATTGCTCGTCTTTGCAGATTTCAACCAGACACCTTCATGAACTGTTTTAGAGCCATGGCCAGAAAAATACATGATTTCAACTCGCTTCGGTGGTTTTGATTTAATCGGAGCGTCCATCAACTGATGCAATTTTTTGGCGCGAGCTAAATGATTCGAAACATATTCAAGGCGATGTTTCAAAGTTTCCGGTCGAAACGGATGTCGATGGTGAAATAGTCCCCAATTATTGTCTGACCAACTCTCAATTTTATGTAGATCAAGAGACATAGAATTGAGCTTTTCGTCTTTGATTAGATCTCTTCCCGGAGGAGGAAGTAAGTAGTAACTTGATTCGAAGGTCGACATAGCTAATGGGGATTGAGAACTTGTATTTAAAAGCAGCCGAACGCCTTTATGCATATTTCGAAACATTGCCATCAAGCCGCGAAAAGGAGCGGCCGCCATAACTACTTTTGAGAAGTTATTTAAACCTGCCCAATTTTCCACAGCATTGAAATAGTCTTGTATTCCATATCTTAAATAGTACGCAGCGACGACTGAGCCAAAACTGTGAGAAATTAAAATCAATTCGTCGTTGGGTCGGTCTCGTTTCACCTGCAGAACTTTATTATGGAGCTGATGCACGCCGTGAATCGGATCCTGGCGCCAATCCCAAGGAACCGTTTCAATATGACTTTTTGGACCGCCAATGGTTTTAAGTAGGGATATCGTTCTATTGTAGGCGTCTTCTCTGATTAGGCCGCCAACCAATCTTACATCCTGAATCAATTCGTGTGGCTTTAGATCCAAAACTTTTGGAAGATCTACTCCGGGAATCGGCCTGGCCAGTGACTTTTTGCCAAACATGACCTCTTTAGGATCGCCCCAAACCAGATGGTTGGTTTTCTCTTCAATTAGAGTTGTCCCATAGTAGCCAGGGATAAACAGAAATGTCTGCATGCCGATCTTATATGCGATTGAGTTAAGTCTTGAAAGCATTTTCATTTACTTCTTTACTGAACTTCATAGTTTTTTACTGTGTTGAATCAGCAACAAATGGACTTCGGCGTCCATATCGATGGGAGTGGTTATGCCTTTTGAGATTTCTTATAGTTTCATTTTTATTGTGGCTATTTTACTTGTAGCGGGGGGAGCTTTTGTTCCAATTCAGCAGGGAACTGTTGGAGTTGTGACGATGTTCGGAAAATACCAGAGATTGATGATGCCTGGCCTAAACGTGAAAATTCCCTTTATCGAAGTCGTATTTCGTCGGGTTTCTATTCAAAATCAATCAGTTGAGTTGAATTTTCAAGCCATCACCTTAGACCAAGCGAATGTTTATTTTAAGGCGATGTTACTTTATTCGGTGGTGAATCAAAGCGAAGAAGCGATCAAAAACGTTGCCTTTAAATTTATTGATTTTGGAAGCTTTATGACGGCACTGACCCGAACAGTTGAAGGATCGGTTCGTGGATTTGTGGCCACAAAAAAGCAAGCCGACATTTTAGTTCTACGTCGTGATATTATTGAAAATGTAAAAAGCAATTTGGATCAAGATCTAGAGGCGTGGGGATACCACCTAATAGATCTTCAAGTAAATGACATTACTTTTGATGAAACAATTATTAAATCAATGGCGCAAGTTGTAGCTTCACATAATTTGAAGGCTGCGGCGGAAAATGAAGGTCAGGCGCTTTTGATTCGAACAACGAAAGAAGCCGAGGCCGAAGGTAATAAAATCAGAATCGCTGCTGAGGCCGAAAAGACAGCTTCTCGATTAAGAGGAGAAGGTATTGCTTTGTTCCGGGAAGAGGTTGCCAAAGGTATGAATAAAGCTGCCATGGAAATGAAGTCTGCGGGATTGGACTCGTCCTTTATTTTATTTTCGATGTGGACTGATGCTGTGAAACATTTTGCAGAAAATGGTCGAGGCAACATGATCTTTTTAGATGGCTCGATCGAAGGTATGGAACATTCGATGAAGCGCTTAACTGGAATGTCGGGTGATTTCAAAAACATGCTGAAAGACTCTGAGAAAAAAGCATGAATTGGCAACTGATCGCGACCTTTTTTAATGTGGGTCGAATAAAGAAAGCTCCGGGAACGTGGGGAACTATAGCGACCCTTCCGTTGGCCCTTTTCTTGGGTTGGGCGGGGCCGCTCTGGGGAATGCCTATTACTATAGCAATTTTTGTGGTTGGACTTTTCGCCGCAGAGGCCTATGAAAAACAAACTGGAGCCCATGATTCTAAAGAAATTGTCATAGATGAAGTTGTAGGCTTTCTGATTACAATGACATGGCTTCCCATGACCTGGCAGGCTTACCTGGCGGGCTTTTGCTTGTTTCGAGTGCTGGACATCTTGAAGCCTTTCCCCATAGGATACCTGGATAAGAAAGTTCAAGGCGGAATTGGTGTGATGGCTGATGACGTTGCGGCAGGAATTATTGCAAATGTGCTTCTGCAAATTGTCTATACAAAGACTGATTGGTTGGGAGCCCAGATTTTAAATTAGGGTTTGTTAAGTGGAAATTTCAAAAAATTTAAAAGCCTTAATTGAAAAATTGAAATCTCGTCAGCAGACGGTGGCATTTGCAGAAAGTTGTACGGGCGGGCTATTGTCCGCAACCATCACTTCGGTTTCTGGTGTGAGCGATATTTTTATGGGCTCGGTTGTGAGCTACGCCTATCAAGCCAAAGTGGATTTGTTAGGAGTATCAATGAACGCCTTAAAGTTAGACGGGGCGGTCAGTGAACGAATAGCCAAACAAATGGCATTGGGTGCAAAGAAGAATTTAAAAAGTGATTGGGCGGTCTCGATCACGGGGGTGGCTGGTCCGACAGGTGGATCTGTAGACAAGCCAGTTGGAACTGTTTGGTTTTCAGCCTGTGGTCCGGGATTTGAAGCGACGGAAAAGAAATTATTCTCTGGCAGTCGAACAGAGATACAACAAAAATCAGCTGAATTTGCAGTTGATCTATTATTAAGAGGATTGAATAATTAAACATAAATAAAACGGTCTGACGAACTCAAGTCCGCGGCGCAAAGCCGAACGTCAGTGGGTGAAACAAAAACAACCGTTAAGTTCGAAAACTCGAACATTGCGTCCGTCAAAAATGACGGAGAAAGAAAAGGAAATTATGGCAAACAATATGAATTCAGCAGTTAAAGTGGATCCAAAAGCACAATCTGAAAAAGCAAAGGCTTTGGAGTTAGCGGTTTCAACCATTGAAAAACAATTTGGTAAGGGCTCAATTATGCGCCTGAAGACTGGTGAACCGATGAATAAAGACATCGAAGTTATCAGCACGGGAGCACTCAGCTTAGATATCGCTTTGGGTATCGGCGGCTTACCAAAAGGACGTATCATAGAAATTTTTGGCCCAGAATCTTCTGGAAAAACAACGATTGCACTTCAGACTATCGCTGAAGCTCAGAAAAAAGGCGGAGTGGTTGCATTTGTCGATGCAGAGCACGCTTTGGATGTAACTTACGCTCGTAAACTGGGTGTGAACACTGAAGATCTTTTGATCTCTCAGCCGGACACTGGTGAGCAGGCACTTGAAATCACTGAGACTTTGGTTCGCTCAGGAGCAATCGACGTATTGGTTGTAGATTCAGTTGCGGCCCTTGTTCCAAGAGCTGAAATCGAAGGCGAGATGGGGGATTCTCATATGGGTCTTCAGGCTCGTTTGATGTCTCAAGCATTGCGAAAATTGACTGCGGCAATCAATCGATCAAACACTTTGGTGATTTTCATCAATCAAATTCGTATGAAAATTGGTGTTATGTTTGGAAATCCAGAAACAACAACTGGCGGAAATGCATTGAAGTTTTATTCTTCGGTTCGTTTGGATATTCGCCGAGTTGGAGCCATCAAAAGTGGTGAAGATGTTGTCGGAAATCGAACAGCAGTTAAAGTTGTTAAAAATAAAATGGCTCCTCCGTTTACCAAAGTTGAATTTGATTTGATGTATGGTGAAGGTGTGTCTGCTGAAGGTGACGTTCTAGATTTAGCTGTCGTAGCAAATTTGGTTGAAAAATCAGGTGCTTGGTTTAGCTACAATGGCGAGCGTATGGGGCAGGGACGTGATCAGGCTAAGGAATTTTTGAGAAACAATCCAGCTGCAATGGTAACGTTGCGAAACAAGATCTTATCTTCAAAAGGAATTGGCAATTTGTTAATGAGCAGTCCAGAGGCTGATGCTGAAGGATCATTGACGGATGTTGAGTCAGACACTGAAATGGTCAAGTCTGCTAAGACTGCGACTAAAGAAGAAAAGAAAAAAGCAAAGCACTAGTCATTTTTTAAAAATCTGAATGATGGAAAAGGGCACGAAGGTGCCCTTTTTCTTTTTGCTAGAGCTTAGTCTAGTTTTAGAAGATTGGTCTCAAGTTGAAACAAGTTCTACCGATCAGCTATCTGAAGAGATCAGGAAGATCTCGTACTCACACACACGGAGGTGTGTTTTGGATAAATTAAGTAGCATCATTCCAGCAAATGCCCGAGTTAAATCGGTTGATATGGAAGAAGCCCCACCAGCTAGACCAGGAGCTCCAGCTTTCGGAAGAAAGCCTGGAAACAATGCAATTAAAGATAAAATTACTTTAAGAGCACAAGCGAAAGAGTTGGCGGGAAAAGAGCCTCAGTTGAAGCCTCAGGCGCAATTGGAAATTTCTCGATCAAAAATGGTGGATGAAATTAATAAAAAGTTTTTCGACACCAGATTGAAGCCAGCTGAAACTAAGACGGCAGCAACAGAGCAGATCGCGCAAAATGTTTTAGATTTCGCAGATGAAGCTCCGGTGACTCAATCCAAGAGCCGAGATCAAGTCGGGGGCATGCAATATGAGGCGCCGGCAATAATTGAACCGAAGTTTTCAGTAGAAGCCTAATTTTTTGGAGATTTTTTAATTCAGATCCTCTTGGAAAATATTTTCTAAGAGGATCCCTGTTTCTTCTAATGAAGCAATCTGATGAATAGATTTAAGCTTCCTTCTTCCGTTCTCATCTCGGCCCACCATCAAAATTCCATGTAGGCTCAAGGCAATCAATCTTCGAATTGTTGTCAGACTCCATTGAGGAGCCCCAATCTGCACCAACATTTCCAATCGCATTAAGGCTTGATGGGCAGAACCGGCATGAAGAGTTCCCATACTACCTTGGTGGCCAGTTGAAAGTGCCAAAAGAAGATCTTTAGCCTCGGCGCCACGAACTTCGCCAATGACCAGACGATCAGGGCGCATTCGTAGCGACTGTTTTAAAATATCAGACAAATCAATCGAAGGTAGAACTCCATTTGAATCAAATCTAGTGAGTAGCTTTGTGCTCACTAAGTTTGGTATTGAAATTTCATCAGTGTCTTCTAGAACAACACAGCGATCATTGTGGGCAAGGTCCTTCAAGCAGGCATTTAATACGGATGTTTTTCCTGAGCTGGTTTCTCCGATAACAAGAAAATTCTTTCTAGTTTTGATCCAAGATCGAATGGTTTCTAAATTATTGCTATTGGCCCATCCGATTTTTTCCAATTCTGATAACGACCAAGGGTTTTGATTTTGCCGTCTTAGGGAGATTTGAAATTTTCCATAAGTGGGTGCATGTGATCCAATGTGAATTCGAAATTGACCGAATTTTCCATCTGAAAATGGTTTTTCGATATTCACGATGACTCCGGCGGTCTGGCAAATTCTTTCAATAAAATTCTTGTAGGTCAGTTCATTGGCAAATTGATCGTGATGAGAAAAGAGCTGGCCATTTTTTTCGAACCAAATTTGATCAAAAGAATTAATTAAAATTTCAGTAATTTCTTGGTCCTTCGATAGTTCTTCGATAGGGCCAAGGCCTTCAAACTCTGATTTGAGCCTTTGTTTTAAAGGTTGTTCACAATCTTTGGTTGCACTGTCAATTAGGTCCAATATTCGAACCGAGCTGTGATTTTTGGATTCTAGAAATTGATATCCAATCGTCTCTAGGGGAAGACTCTGGATGTCACTTTGAATTCTGTTGGCCAAATCTACAAAGTTCATTGTTCTGCCTCCAATGATCCAGGCGAGACAACCTCTGGTTTAACAAAAACCACGAGCTCGGTTCGATTTTCTGTAAAATCTTTACTTGAAAACAAGGCTCCTAAAATCGGAATGCTACCAAGGCCCGGTAGGCCACTGGATTTGGTGCCCTCTTCGCTTTTAATTAATCCCGAAAGTGCAATCGTTCTAGAGCTTGAAAGGTCAAAATAACTTTGGATTCGATTGGTGCTCAAGCCTGGAATTCCATCGACTCGATTGGCCCAATCCGGAATACTGACTTCGGTTTCAATTAAGATACTCATCTTTCCAGAAAAGTCAGCAATCGGGGAGACCTTCAACAATATTCCGTGTTTTTTCCACACGACATCTTGGCTTTTGAAGTTGATGATTTTAATTGGAAATTCTCCACCAGCTAAAAAGTCAGCGGATTTTCCACTTCGGCAGAGAATAGTGGGGCTCGCTAATACTTTAGCGACGCCTTTTTCTTCAAGAGCCTGAATTGTTAATGGTTCCGAATCCGCAGTTGGAGTGTTGGGTAAAAGCTTTGCGGCATACTGACTTGGCCATTTCAAACCATAATGCAAGGACTCGCTCCTTTTCACTTCGGCTACCGTGATTTGGACTTTGATCAATGGGGCTAAATCTATTGATTGTGGGGTGATCGTTGGCTGAATTCCAAAACTTTTTGCCAAAAAAATTATTTTATTTTTCTGGTCGGACTTGGGATTTACCAAAATAGAAACACCATTTTGGAATAGAAATTTTTGAGGAGGTAGACCTATTCTACTGAATTGATTGCTGAGTTCATTAGAAGATTTAGTTTTCAATTCATCACTTAATTCTGCATTAAATAGATAGTCACAAGATTCAGTTTGGCAGCTGGTAGACAGTTTGAGCCAGTCTTCCCAGCGAACCAATCGTCCAATGATTTGAATCTGTTCATCTTTAACTTGAATTTCCAATCCCAGAGTTTGGTTTAAAATTGCGGTCAGGCGGTGGTAAGTTCTTTCCTGGCTTAAGGACAAGACATGAATTTCAAATGGTAATTTTCCGGCACGAAGGTAGGTCGATCCCTTTCTAATGCCTTTGATGCTAAAGCCGCCTTTGGTTTCGGTCACTTTAATGATCTTGTTGGGTTCCAGCCAAAGGGAGCCCGAATCACGAATGGTTTCAGATTGTCCCGGATAAAGGATGATGGTTTTTGCCATTCCAGTGACATGAAACAGGAAAATAAATAGGAAAGTTAAATTTTGCATTTTGACCTCGATTTGATCTATTGCCAAATGCAGGGTCACTTTTTGTGTTAAACAAAAGGTTGCTAGGGCCGGATTTCAATTGAAATCCGGATTGTCCGGATGAATATCTAGCCTTTTTAAAGGCAAGGCAGCTCAAAGGAAACGCTGACTCCATCCAAGTCATTTTCAATGGCCAACTGACTGGAGTGAACTTTTAAGATGGATTGACAGACGGTCAGTCCCAATCCCATCCCTGTTGAATGATTCATAACGTCCTCGTCCAAGTAGAATGGCTTTAGAATCTTATCGATTACCGTCGGTGAAATTGAGGAACCATGATTTGATACTTTAATCTTAATTCGATGTGGAGTTACCTGCTCGAAATTGATCTGAATTTCTGAATTTTCTTTTCCAAACTTTGCACCGTTGTGAACGAGTCTAGAAATAACCTGCAAAATTAAATTTTGGTCGCCAATGAGTTTCAAGCTTGGAATTTGAAATTTTAGATTTTGATTTTTCTTTTTAATGAGGTCATTTATGTCTTTGGAAATCGAATTGTGGATGCTTTCACTTTCAAAAGGAATAGGCTTGGCCTTTAAGGTTTTGGTTTCTGCGCCTACAACAATTAAAACATCATCTATTAAGTTTTTAAGGCGATCTGCGCTTCGCTTGATTCGGCTAAGGCAAATTTCTTGCTCTTCATCTAACCTAGTTTCTTTCATGAGTTCAGAAAAACTAAGTATGGAAGTTAAGGGTGTTTTTAATTCATGATTAATTAGCATCATAAATTGGTTTTTAGTCTGATCTAAAAGTTTCAATTCTTTATTTGCAGCTTCTAGTTCCAAGTTTTTATTTTTTAATTCGCGGCCCAGCAGAAATCGCTCTACGGCTTTGTCGACAGTGTTTAATAAGTCCACTGGATCCCATGGTTTTGTTAAATATCGATAGATCTGGCCACTGTTGACAGCGGAAACAACTGACTCAATGTCTGTATAGCCAGTTAAAAGCATACGTATCGTATCGGGATATTTTGAAATTGTGTGGGAAAGAAACTCGACCCCAGTCATTTCGGGCATTCGCTGGTCTGTAATTATGACAGCAATTGGTTCTGGATTTTGGTCGAGTATTTTTAAAGCCTCAATGCCGGAAGTGGACTTAAGTACTGTGTATTTACCTCGGAAAATACGCTCTAAGGCCTGTACATTGTCTATTTCGTCATCTACGCAAAGAATGGTCTGTTTCTGCATGCAAATCAGTGTATGATTATGTGGAGTATCTACGCAAGACTTCTTGGAAATCTGGCGTTAAGTACCAACTAGTTTTTGTCGATCAGGACGATGACATTTTGTTTTAGGAGTAAACAATGAAAACTAAGTTTATGCGGCCATTAATTCTGGTTTCTTTTTTGTTGAGTTTATCAACAGTGACCAAAGCTCAAATGTTTGGAACTGGAATGATGGGCGGAATGATGTCATGCCCTTATCAACAAGACATTGGTGATGAGGCGACCAGCGTTCAAGACGACATTCGAGATCAACAAGAAAAAATTTCTGATCTTAAAGAAAAATTGCGAGATGCAAAATCTAAAGAGAAAGAATTGACTCGTAAACTGGAATCAGCCAAGTCGCAAATTGAGCGTCGAGGTTTGAAGTCCGAGTATGCCGCTAAAATTTTTGATCATATCGAAAACATGAAGGCGTGTTCTGAGTATTCTGGTGCAGCGACAACTGGTTGCGGAACCGCAGGTGCAGACGCAGCTGGGCAAAAAGCTACGGGAGCTCCAACGACAGAAGCTGCTGGTGGAACTGTTAAGGCGACTGGTAACGGAAGTGGAGATGCCTCTCCATTTACTCCAAATGAATGGGCATGTTCTGTTTGTGACAATAACAATAAAGGAAAAGTCATTAGCCGAGTTTGTACATTGTCTACAGCGAAAATTGATGGAGCTGCTTACAACCAAGAGTCTTGTACAACGAGTTTGAAAAACTATCAGGAAACAAAAGACAAATTGAGAAATGCTCAGGCTGATGTGGTTCGCTTTGAAGCAGCGGTTGAATATGAAAAAGACCGTTTGGCAGATTTCAAGGGAACCTTCAAAGAAGCAGTTCGAGAGCACCAAAAAGAAATGCGTGCGCAGGCAACTGAAGGCGGTTGTGTCGACTGTATGTTGCGCGGATCTGGTTATTATTATTCTAAACCAAAGCCTGATTGGGGCGGAGTCGTTACCAATTTAGGTCTTGGTATCGCATCGATGTATTTTGGAAATGAAATGCAACAATATGTGGCCGGACAAAACGCTCGATTAGGTCAGACTTCACAATCTTATCCATCGTTTGGTTATGGTTATCCTTTTATTATGGGTGCAATTGGTTCCGCACTTGGCGGCGGAGGCGGCGGTGGATTTTACGGTGCTGTCGGCGGTGGATTTGGTTCAGGCGGTTTTGGTTGTGCCAACGGTATGGGTGGCAATGGATATGGCAACATGGTTGGTGGTCCGTTTGGTTATCCTCCTGGCTATTATCAAACTCCATACGGTGGCGGAATGTATTCTGGTTATCCAATGGGCATGATGGCCGGTGGCGGAATGATGGCTAGCGGTGGAATCATGGGTGGAATGATGGCCGGAGGCGGATACCCGATGGGCATGATGGCCGGTGGCGGAATGATGGCCGGAGGCGGATACCCGATGGGTATGATGGCTGGCG
>CAZDHC010000016.1:0-42534 GCA_964505225.1 uncultured Bdellovibrio sp.
AAAACAACGTGCCCACGCTCTAAGTCCCTTAAGCGCTTGGTCGTCATCATTTCCACTAGATTGTCATTTTTTATTTGTCGATTGATATTCTCAAGAGAATGAACATCACGATTGATCCTAGCTTCAGCCTGATCTTTCAAAGAGTCGTGGGCCTCTGTCATTTCTTTCATTTTCTCTTCAGTGGCTTTGATGTACTTTCCTTGCAATCTTTTATCAGCAAAAGCCAACTCAGTGGACTTACCTTCTAACATCTGACTCATCTCGTTGACCTTATTGTCATAGACAGATCGCCAATTGCCATCATTTCGGCTCATATTAGACTCGCTCAATCGCTTCATATCTTTGATTCGATTTTCATAGGAGTCTTTAGAAGATTCAAAATTATGATCTTTTTTCGCCAAACGTTCGTCACGATCTGCTGCCAAAGATCTTAGTTCTTTGTCATGCTTATCATTGAGCTTATTGGACTGACCTCGCATTGAATCCATCAGCTGTTTTCTTGAATTCGTCGACATATCTTCAAACTGTTGATCACGCTCTTTGATTGTATTTTCAAAGTTTTGTTTCAAAAGTTCTTTTTGCTGCTCACTGATTTGTTTTTGCTTCGCCAATGTATCTGTAAACGTTTGAGTTTCAGAGCCACTTCTACTTTCGGAATCATCCGTTTTCTTGCGTAAGTTTTCAGTGTAAAGGGATCGCAATTGTTCAATTTTCGCTTGATTCTGTAAATCTCGCTCGTTCAATTGTTCAGAGCTTCGCTTTCTCATGGTATCAAGCTGAGTCTGAAATCCTTGTTTGATTTCATCCACTTCCTGCGCTTGCCGCTCTGCCATACGACGCATTTCTTTTTTATGGCGTTTCACTTCTTCGGCTTCACGACTTTGATATTCTTCACGCTGATTGCGCAAATCATCTGTTTGATTTTTACGATCAGATGCAGATACTGAAGACATCCTGTCCTCCCTTGATATTGCTAACCTTTTTAGAATACCACGAGAAAGAATGTCGTCGAAATGCTAATGTGAATCGTTTAAGAAACCAGCCTTCTGGCGGTATAGTTTTTTAATTTTCAAGGTTTCCAACTCAGCTGCCTTCTTCTTGTTGACTCGCTGTTGGTCTAGCTCCAATTGAGAAGCGATCCTTCTTTCAACAATCTCTTTGTAGAACAAGGTCGAGGATTCAACATTACCCACCCAAGACTCTTTGAATTCAGCTATTTTCCTCTTGGTCTCTGCTGCCGACAAACCTGCCAACGGAATCCAGCTTTTTAAGAATGGTCCAGCCTGAATTGGCGAAATGATACCTCTTTGAATTTGCTTCCGTGTATCTAGACCACCGTACCAATTCTGATAACCCACCGGCAAAGCCTCGCTTTTAAATACCGATTCCGACTGAAATTTAATATCAGCATTGATATTTCGCACCAACAGATTCTGATCCGCATGCTTTTCAATTAAAACTTCACCGATTAAACTCAACTTCATTTGAGGATGGACCACAAATTCTAATTTTTGAGCATTTTGTATCCAAACAACGCCGCGCAAAAGCGCAACCTGATCTTGCTCAAAAAATTTGACCGAAGCTCCCTTTCCCAGCTGAAAAGATCCCGCACCTCGATCAAATCGCAAAACCTGTTCTGCCGCTCGGACCGAGCAGGGATATTGTTTTTTAGCAAAACAGTCTTTAGGTAAATCTACAAACTGCAAAGCCTCACCATTCGCCAGAGCCAGCGAAACAAAGAAAGGAAATACTAAGGATAGACCAATAAATCTCACGTTTCCTACCTACTCAACTGCTTTGGCTAATTTCTCAGCTTGAATTTTCAACTCATGGTTTAACGAAAACTTTTGTCCCACAACTTCAAATACTTCCTTCGCCTCTTCAGTGCGGTTTCGCGCCTGAAGAACCTGCCCCATTCTCAACATAATAAAGCCCGTCAACTCATGGGCTGGAAATTGAATCATCATTTGCTCAATCACATCCAAACATTCTTGATGTTGATTGTTTAAGTACAGGCTTTCGGCCCAAAAGAAATAGGCTTCAACCACCATCGGCGTAGCTGGATACTTTTCAGTGATCTCCTTAAAGGATTTTACCGAGGCTTTATATTCACCTTTTCGAAACTCAGCCCGAGCTCTTTCACTCAAAGGCCCCACCATTTCAAACGCCTGCAAAGGTTTTTGAGTCACACTGGCTAAACTTCGAATTTGATACCGAGTCGGATCGCCCTTAATCATATCCAAAGCTGGAAGTTGCTGAGCGACTTCTTGCTGAAAATCTACAACTTGATTTTCAAGCAATGACACCTTTAACTTCTGTCTTTCAACTTCAGATTGCAGACTTTTAATTTTCTTTAAATCATCAACATGAGGACTAAAATATTCTTGAAAGCGATGATAGCTTTGCATTAAACCCAAAACCATGACCAAACTGAAAACTATAAATAGAAAATTTTGATTTTTCATACTGTACTTGTCGGAATTTATTAGGATTTTTTAATAAAAAAATGACAACCTAGACCTGTCTCAAATTTAGACAAACCTAGGTCATTTTACCCCGTTTAGCGCGCCCAATCGCTGTCAAACCTTTATTTGAATTTATGCACCCTTTAATCCGGTTGTCTTTTTTGTCTAAAATGAAAAATTACACTTAAAACCTGGAAAAAAGTTGACCATTTTCTGACATTTTTTTAGCTTCCAAGCCCCAGACACGACTACTAATCCTACGACGAGGATGCTATGAATAAGGCTCAAATGATCGAGAAATTGGCTGAAAAGACCAAACTCACCAAATCCCAGACAGAGGATTTCTTAGATGCCACTCTTGATTTGATCCAAAAGGCCGTCGCCAAAGGGGATGAAGTTAAACTTGTAGGCTTCGGTACTTTTTCAAAACTAAACCGCAAAGCGCGCAATGGCCGCAACCCAAAAACCGGCGAACCCGTTAAAATTCCCGGCTCAAAAGTTCCAAAATTTAAGCCCGGCAAAGAATTTCGCGACATCTTAAACTAAAAGAATTTTGCTACATTTTGTCGGATTTTGATTGAAATGGCTCTGGGAAACTTTCGATCACTTCCAAGATTTCCCAATAAGTGTGCTTAAAAGACTCATCACTAATCGATTTCCTCAATAACGACAGCAAAGTTCGCTTGGACAGAATCTTTTTGCGATAAGCGAAGTAAAGCTTTTCTCCTAGCATTCCACCCAAAATTCTTCCGGCCTCTTGATAGGACTTTAAGTTGGACTTTCTTAGATAGTCTTTGGGCTTTCTCTGCCCTGATAACACCAATAGCTCCTGCATCTTTTGTCCTATGGCCAACTGCAGAGCCTCTCGCCCTTTATCGATTGGACTACGGGCCGCTAGGGCTGCTCGAACATCCACCAATGTATCCGTTTTCCTTTTTGGATTGATCATTTTAGATCCAAAATATTGAATCGCCTCTAGCCAAATCAACTTAGTAAAATCATTGGGCTGAGATGCGGGCAAATCCTTTTGTCCTGATAAACTCGCAGACACAATCCCCATGGCCAACTGAGCCGCACTATTCACAGTCCCTCTAGCCAAATACCCGATTTTATTTTGAGGAACAAAAAAACTTCGCCCACCCGCAATCCAAGATTTAACAAACAAGACTTCTTGCTCACTTAGACCATCGACAATTTGCCCCCAATTATGATCATCAACCGACGAGTAAATTGAAAAATCATCTACCTGCTGACTTGTCTCAAGCTCGGAAGCCATAATTTTAGCAAACTTTGCGACGTAATCCGTAAAATCCAATTCATCATCAATCTCTTGGTCATATTGTTGCTCAAGGTAAAGTAGATAGTTTTGCCACTTCACCCAAGGAGGAACATTCTGCAAACAATATCGCTTTTTACTTAAAGCGATCACATCGACTTGATGTTCAATTTCCTTTTTCAACATTTGAAAATAAATTCGCTCGGAATTTTGCAATACAACGATGGCCTGATCCATCACCTTATTTCCGAGCAATTTCTTAAGTTGCAAAGGCAAATGCATTTCGGCCAAATGAAGGTCACCATAAATCACGATAAATTGAGCATCCGTCGCTTCTTTAAAAACATCAGCAATCACTTGGGCTGAAAACTGATCTCTTTGATTCAAAGTTTTAGCAGTTCGAACTTCAGTTAAAGAGTTGATTCCATATATCTTCACTTTATTTTTAATAGCCCACTTAAAAATTGGCTTATAGTGATCCCAGGGAAATCCCCATTTCTTTTTCCACTGAACCGCCTTCAAAAACTCTTTATCTGAAAGCTTACCTTCTTGATAACGATCCAAATGTTTTTGATCACGCGCCTCAACAAATTCGACACACAAAACACGTTTTTTCTTTGCGCTAAGAGCTTTCAAAATACGGAGCTGCGCTTTTTGAGATTGCTGAAGCGCATGAAAGTCACCAACTAAAACCATTGTACTTTTTTCGATTTCAGCAATCAAATGCTCACGATCAACCGGCTTCCAGCTTCCTTTAAATTCATCTTCGTATTGCCGTTGATATCGCCTTAACCCCGCCGACATGGGCCCCAGCAACGCTTTCACGTTGGCTTGTACTTGATCATAAAGCTCTTGCCGTAACTTAATCCAATTCGTCATAATTCTTTGATATTGTGCACGATAAACTATTGATTTCAAAATACTTTGTCGCTCTAATATCAAACATGAAAATAGCAGCCACTTCTAAAAAAACAAAATTATTTTATATTCTTCTGTTACTTTCACTTATCACAATTGGCACCCATGCCTATTTAAGTGACGTACATTACTCCCTGAAATTAGGCTTAGCCTCAGGAAAAAGTCTATGCAATGTCTCGCAAACCTTTAATTGCGATAGCGTCGCCGCCAGCAAATATGCTCAATTTGCAGGCATTCCAATGGCCGTCCTTGGGATTTTCACCCAAATCGCCATTCTTGTTTTACTGCTGGCCGCTCATTTCGAGCTCAGCACTCAAACCAGTTTTTTAAAAAGATTTTTAGTAAAACTCACAGGATTCACAGCAGCTATCTCTATGATCATGGGTAGCATTTCAATGTTTTTATTAGGCACCTATTGCCTCTTTTGCATGGTCGCCTATTTACTTTCCTTTTTAAGTTTCTTTTTTATGTTTAAATACCAAAGACTGGAAAACGAGACTTCCAACAAAAACTACCTCATCGATGACGCTGTCACCTTGGCAACTTCGGCAAGGTGGGTTTTTGTTTTGACGCTGATGATTCCAGCCGCCAGCTATGTGTCCGACAAGTCTATATTATCCAGCTATGGCTACAACAACATGGACAATATTCTTTTAGAAACCATCGCAAACTGGAATCTAAACCCTGCCTATGAATTTAAAACTGATAGTACATTGTCGACCGGTCCAGCGGACGCAAAAATGACAATTGTTGAATTTGCAGACTACCTTTGCCCCCACTGCCGTATGGCCTACCCAGCATTGAATGCTTTTACAAAAAGTCATAAAGATGTTCGATTGATTTTTAAAAACTTCCCACTGGATGCGAAGTGCAACAAAGGCTTAACCCATGAAGGCGATGGCTTTCGTTGCAAATTATCGGCTGCCGTCCACTGTGCAGAAAAAATTTCCCAAAAAGGCTGGGATTTGCATCATTGGATATTCGACAATCAAGAAAGCTTAGGTTCACCTGACAAATTCAGCGAACTTCTAAAGACCTCATCAGCTTCAATTGGCTTTTCAGCGGAAGAAGTTGAAAAATGCACAAATGAAGATTCTACCCTTGAAGCCATCCAAGCCACTGGACAGGAAGGCGTTTTGGCAAAAATCCAGGGAACACCCACTGTTTTTGTAAATGGAAAGCTTTTAGACCGAGGTCAATTTCTACCGGTTCTTGAAGCCGTTTATAAAAAAATTCACGAGTAGGCTGCAGTTACTTTTTCTAGAATTTTCGAAATAACCAATGGGTGACCTCTTGAAATAGGTCATCTATGACGATCACAGTTGTTTCCAACAGCCCCTGCTTGATATCCATCAATAAGGCTGCAATTGCCAAAACAAAAGCTGCCGAGATTAAAGCTTGAACAATCCATACCGTCGATCGAACGTCTTCAATTCGAACATCGGTTTGAATTTTCTCAACTTTTTTAAGCACATGCTGAAGTTCCGTAAAGTGAACTTTAAACTTCTCATTTAACTCTTGCTGTTTGGCCATCGTGAGCATTTGCACACCAGGAAATTTTCGCTTAGCGCGAATCGCATTCACTAAGTCGATAGCGTGATGCACGTATCTTTCCACTCGGCCTTTAAATTTTGGGTATTCAAAGTCCTTATCTAAAAAAGCTCTTAACTCATGAATAGCGCGATCATAGTTTTCCTCGACAACATAAGTGCAAACATTGAAACGCAAAGTGTCCGCCCGCCCCATTTCTTTGCGGTCAACGGCCAAGTCAGGTTTAAACTTTTGCGACTTCAATGCACCCATAATAAATCTATCGGCGCCAACCAACTGGACCTAAAGCGGGATCAACTCTTTCCGGATGAAGGTCTAGTCTTCGACCAATAAATAGGAAATTTTTGCCTGTTTTTTGACTTTAGTCGGTCTAATTTGAGACACTTTCAAATGATATCCATGACGGAAATCAGCTCTTTAAGGATTTGGATTAAAGACAACAAACAGGAGATTAAATGGAAAACGGAACTTTCCAGAACCTGAATTTATCACACCTAGATTTCTCGGACTTCGAGGAACGATCTTTGCCACCTATCCAGCGTGCCGATAAACATCAAATTATCAATTTTACCGAGATTCCAAAAGACATTCGAAAATCAGGCACTGTTGAAACTTTGATCTCTCAAAATGAAGACTTAATGGCTAGACTGAAAGTCACGCTTCGTCGTCTGACCATTTTAGAAGACGAAAATAAGTCCATCCATTCTCAGTTTGAAGAAATGAAAACAACCTACTCTTCGGTTTCAGACCAAATGCTCATTTGGAAAGAAAAAGAAAAAATCTGGAAAGAGCGCAATGAAAAAGCTAACTCAGAACTAGAGGCGATTAAGGCCAGACTTCCAGACTATGCCAAACTTGAAGCTCAGGTAGAACGCTACAAGCGCTATCAAGAAAAAGTCAAAACAACGATCAAGCCTTATTTGCAGCAGCTTAAAGATTACGCTGCGACTTTGCATTTACAAATTCAAAACATGAATCGAGATCTAGATCGCCGAGACGCAGAGATTCACGATCTCAATCAGCAACTTTTAGCCAACAAAGAAGCGTTGACTCAAAAAATACATTTTTATGAGTCCAACCAAATTCAACTGGTTAACACCTTCGAAAAAGACAAACTTGAACTTTTTCATCAGATTCAGGTTTTGAATGAAAGCAATCAAGCTCTAGAAGCAAAAAGCCAAAACTTGGATCGCTCATTGGAGCGTCAAGACGAATTAGAGAACCTGATTATTGCTCTTCGACGGAGCAAGGATGATTTTCAACAGAGCACCCAAAGGGAAATTGACGATCTTCGCAATCAAAATCGAGAGCTAAAGCAATTTTTGACTGAAAAAACTATGTCTTCACAAGATTTAGCGTCAGAAAAAGAAAAGCTTAAGGGCGAAAATCACCTTTTACAGTCACGACAATCAGAACTCGAAGAACAACTGACTAGCCTGCGCTACATGTGGAACTCTAAGTCTGAAGAAAACGAAAAGCTCAAGATCACAATCTCTTCTTTAGAGAAAATCAACCTTGAGCTCAGTCAAAAATTAAATGAAAGCCGAAAACAGTCCTAAGACTGAATTGTCATATTTGGGATCTGAGGATGAAAGCTTGCCAACGCACCATCTTCAGATTCATGGATTTGTAGCTTTTGAAATTCTAGATTCATAAATATGCGCTTAAATTCAGCCTTCGCTCCAACCACTTTCAGACCGTGATGATTTTCCTCGGAAATGGTCTTAATGGTATCCAAAAAAGCCTGCAATCCTGTGGAGCCAACAAAATTGGCGCCTTCCATATTGAAAACCACCTTCTTATTCAAAAAATGCCGAAGGCAAACTTCTCGAAAAGACTGCGTTCGCTCAATGCCCAACGACCCTTGGATCGTCACGATGGTCACTTCACCCTGATTTTTTACCTTGGCTTCCACTATTGCCTCCGAATTGATACCTGCTCTACGGCTTAAAAAGAGACAAACTGAAGATCGACAAAGAACCAGATCTGGAACCATTCGTCATGACAGAGTTTTTTCGAATAAAAACAACTGACGTCGAGCCTAGGTCTAGGTAAAATTTTGAAAGAAAAAACAAAAGGATTTTGCTTTGACATCACCATCATCAGCGCCGACAGACAAAAAGAAACCCTCGCGATTTCAAATCCAATCGATCTTCGATTTTCTCAACTCTCCTTTGGTCGTCGGATTTACACTCACAATCCTTTGTACCTTGGTTGCTTACAATTTTTATCAAGTTCGAGGTATGCAAGAATCGGCTCGACGACAACTTCCCGCCATACGAAAAAATATGTTCGATTTTATCGAGTGGATGGATTTAAAAAATCAAGATATACGTCTTCGCTTCTTTTTAAAGGAAAGAGCACCCGCTCCAGAGGCGGCTTTGTTGGCAATCGATGACCGCTCAATTGACGAAATTGGACGCTGGCCTTGGAGCCGAGAAAAAATCGCCTTCGTCGTTGATGAGTTGATGAAATACGGCGCTTCATCCGTTGGATTTGATATTGTCTTCTCGGAACCCCAAGTCGACCAGACTATGGAGGCAATTAAAAGAATTGAATCTAAGGCCACCTCGGCTATCCCAGAAAACATCAAAACAGTTCTTGATGAAGAGAAGCAGCGTGCGCAACCAGATGCAACACTCGCTGCATCTTTAAATAAGCAAAAAGAAAAAATAGTTTTGGGCGGCTTCAATGAAGATTCCAGTGACTCACGGCACTTACCTTATCAAGATTATTGTCGAAATGAGGCTTTCAAAAGATCGCGCTCAGGTAAATTGATTAAATTGAATACAACATTTGTCGTTAATGATGCTTCCAATTTATTTGAAGACCTGGAGTTTGATTCCGTCTTTGAACAATTATTTCCAAAAATTGAAGAGGCGAACACCGCTGTATTTCTAAAATCAGTGTTCAATAAACCCAATCTTGCATCACTGAATGAGATGCAAAACCGCCAGCTTCAAAATCTTTTAGAATCTGCCAACATGGACTATTGCAACAACTGGCTCACTGACAAGGACCATGACGCCGAATCCTTAAAAGAACCTTACCAAATAATTTTGGCCAAATCTAAAATCCTTGCCGATTTACCATATGAACAGGCCTTAAAGAAATTTAAAGATTCCACCAAACCCCTTCCTATTCGTCAGCACGAAAGGTGGACTTTAAACACACCATTGATTCAAGATTCCGCCGATTTTACTGGAGCATTCAATGCCGAACAAGATTCTGACGGCACAATTCGCCGAACTTCTTTACTATTTCGAACCGGCAATCGCCTAGGCCTAAGCTATATTCCATCGATCGCACTTCAAAGTTATTTACTGGCGACTGGCTATCGAGCCGACGTAGAACTAGATGTCGATCCCGAACATACAGATCAAAAAATATTCACTAAGTTTGACATCATGGATCCATCTAAAAACCCAGAGGAACTTGTCAGCCGAATCCCCGTGGACTCCCAAGGACGAATGGTCATTAATTACGCTGGAGGGACGAACACCTATCCGTATCTTCCAGCAAAGGAACTTTTTAATGGCAAGGAAACCGCCGAAATCTCACAGTCTGAATGGAAGCCATCAGAACGAGCTTGGGGAATTCGCGTTCACGAAGTTAACAAAGCTGACTTTATCAAAGGAAAATCTTTTATTTTTGGAGCGACTGCGATCGGCGTCTACGATCTTCGAGTCACTCCTTTTGAAAAGAACTTCCCTGGACCCGAGACTCATGTGAACACTTTAGGAAACTTATTTCAAAAGAACTTCCTGAAGCCTCCGGCTAAAGAACAGAATTATATGATCGGTGCGATCTTTATTTTAGGAATTATCCTCACGCTTGCCATCTCACAAACCACTGCCATTCCAGGTTTTTTGATCACTCTTTTTTCTTTCGCATTCATCGGTGGAATTGACCAGTACCTTTCTAAAAAAGGCTACATCGCAACCATGGTTTTACCGGGAAGCGTGATCTTCGTTCTTTATACCATTTTGTTCTTTTATAAATATTTAACAGAAGAACGAAAAAAGAAAGCTCTTCGAAGCACTTTCTCAAAATACGTTTCTCCTGCGGTCGTGGATGAAATTTTAAGGGATCCCGAGAACATCGAGCTGGGCGGAAAAAAACAACGCATGACTGTTTTCTTTTCGGATTTGCGAAACTTCACCACAATTTCCGAAAAACTGCAGGCAACAGAACTATCAGATGTCTTAAATCTATATCTGACGCCGATGACACAGTTGGTTTTTGCCAACAAAGGAACTCTTGATAAATACATCGGTGATGCGGTCATGGCTTTTTTTGGAGCCCCGATTTCTTTTCCCGACCACGCCAAACACGCTTGCCGATGCGCCATCGCCAGTTATAAGAAATTGGTGGATATTCGAAACGAAATCGATGCCAAATTTCCTGGTAAAAATATCCCTATTGATATCGGAATCGGCGTCAACACCGCTGACGTTTCCGTTGGAAACATGGGATCCGATATTGTTCGCAGCTACACCGTGATGGGTGATGGTGTTAACTTAGCCTCACGCTTAGAGGGTATCACCAAAGAGTACGGTGTCAAAATTGTCATCTCGCAATTTACCTACGAAGAAGTGAAAGATGATTTCACCTGTCGCGAGCTAGATTGGGTTCGAGTGAAAGGAAAAGTTGAACCGGTTCGGATTTTTGAATTGATCTGCGAAGGTCGACCGGATCAGACCACTTCTGACATGATTCAGCACTTCACAGCTGGATTTGATCATTACCATAAAAAAGATTTTCACGCCGCCCTCGCCGAATTTAGATCCGTTTTAAATTTGGTACCTAATGATCCACCCGCAGAACTTTATGTTGAGCGCTGCGAAGAATATATCCAAACTCCTCCGCCTGAAAATTGGGATGGCGTATTTGTGATGAAAACAAAATAATGTTGAATAAAGTTATTCTCGTCTTCTTTTTATTGATTGTTAATTTGTTGGCTTTGCCCAGTTACAGCTGGGCTCAGACCAACCTTGAGCAGTCGGCTAAAATCCAAGGGGTCACCATTCACGCAGACTCAATTGATCGAGACACAGAAAATGACACTGTTGACTTAGAGGGCAATGTCCAAGTCGTTTTTGAAAATCAACACCTGACTTGTCGTAAAGCACGTATCAATTTGAGGGCAAAATCTATCGATGCGTCTGGCCAAGTGGTTTTAACGACTCCCAACGCGACCTTGTCTGGCAATCGCATTATTTTAGATTACGAAAACAACACCGGTTTGATTTTAAATGGCTTTGTGCAAAGTGGAAATGTCTTGTTTGAAGGAACTCAAATTCAAAAAATAAATGAAACTACTTTTATTGCAGACGACGCTCACTACACGACTTGTACGACTTGCCCCGAAGCTTGGAGTTTTTCCGGATCTAAAATTCGCGCCGAGATTGGTGGCTACGCTTATATTAAGAATTCTTTCCTTCACCTTGGTAGTTTCCCAGTTTTTTGGATGCCCTATCTGGCTGTGCCATTGAAGTCAGATCGTCAGTCCGGTGTTTTGACCCCTGGACTTGAAAAATCAGATAGCGGAGGGGTTGCATTTGCACAAAGCTATTTTTGGGCCATGTCTCGCAGCCAAGACTCAACCTGGACTTTTAAAAACTACGAGTTACGGGGACTGAAGGGCTTACTTAACTATCGCTACGTCCTATCTGAAAACAGCAAAGGCGAGTTAGATACCGGTTTTTTGCGGGATCGAGTTTTTGCAGAATCTGCTAGATTAAATAAATTTCGCTCCAATGATCAAAAAAATCAGCTCACCGATCGTTGGTTTTTAAAATATCAACACTACTATGAAATGCCTGATGGAATTATTCACCGAGCTCAAGTTAACAATACCAGCGACCTTCAGTACTCGACTGATTTTCCGCTTGAAACTTTAAACTACGGCGATTCGGCGATGGAAAATCGAACTTCAGTCACAAAAAATACCGAATCCCAACACTTCAGCGTCGATGCTTCTTATTATAAAAATTTAATTCAATCGAATCCTTTGGCTTCAAACGATGATGCCGTTCACCGTCTTCCAGAATTTCGTTTTTCTCAAGCTGACACCAAAATCGGACAATCAGAATTTCTCTATGCTTTCGATTTAGATTATGCCAATTTTGCCCGAGAAAACTTTGCTTACGATGACTTAAATGCGGCCTATGATCCCAAGTCGAATAGCAACAGTCGCCACATTGTTGCTACTGGTGGAGCCAACTGCTCCTCGGCCACCTGGGAACAAAATCCTGAATGCAAACAGTTAAGAGATGGTTTGTATGAACCAAAAAAAGATTTGATCCGAACTGGGCAAAGACTAGATTTAAAACCTACAATTTATCGACCAATGAAGATTCAAAATTTTGATATTTTACCTCGCCTGACCTATCGCGAGACTCAGTACACTTTTCCTGTCAGTGACAACACCCATGCGACTCGCCGCTCGATCCGCGCTGATATTTCATCAAAAACTTCATTCACTCATATTTATGGTGATTTTTCTAAATTGCAAAGTGAACGCTTCAAACATGAAATTCAACCCGAGATCAAAGCCACGTCCATTCCATGGATTGACCAACCCAAACATGAATTTTTCGGTGAGCAGAGTGAAGATCTACCATTTTTATCCCAAGACTCCATTTCCGACGCCGATCTCAATGGACCGGCAGGAATTCAATTTGATTACAATGACCGGGTCTATGATCGCAAAATTGTAACCCTTGGTTTGACAAATAAGATCACTCGGAAAACCTGGAGTGACGGCACTCCAAATTACTTACAGTTCGTCGTTTGGAAGCTGGCACAAAGTTACGACGTCTATCAAGCCGAAAGAAATCCAAATAGCCAACCGCTTTCAGATTTACTTTCAGATTTAAAAGTCGATCTTTCTAATTTTCAAATTTACCAGCAGGCCAATTACTATCCCTACCAACATGTGACGAACACGTCGACACGGGTAAGGTTGAACAATGATCGCGCGGATTTTTTTCAAACGGAACACATTCAATCTTATAATATTTCACCTGGAAAAGAAGACCCAGGTGATCGCAAAGAACAATTCACATTTAGTGTGAAAAAAAATGTGAGCTGGTTAGATCTGGTTGGAAAACTTTCTTACGATATGAGGCCGCAAAACAACCAGGAAAATGTCCAGTCTTGGGGCTACGGCGCTAGGATTAAATTCCCAGGGGATTGTCTATTTTTCAATATCATGAATTACCGCGTTGCTGGCGGCGATACGAACTTTAAATTTAACGTGGCTTTCATCTGGGATGGGGAACAAAAAGCTCCATTGAGCGAAACTATTATTTCGCAATTTGGATTTTAGTTTTATAATTTAAATATGAATAAAAAACTTAGTCTTAGTCTATCGCTTGCGCTCTTGGCCGTCTCAATCATCTGTCGAGCTGAAACCAATCAGATTTTACTAATTGGCGATAGCCATTCAGAAGGGCCCTTCGGCGAAACCCTCACTCAAGAAATACGAAAACAGCCTGGCACCCAAGTGACTCGGTATGGTTTAGTTGGTGCCAGCCCCCGCCACTATTTTCAAATCTCACCCGAACAAAGAACTTTAAAAATGGGTTTCGTTGAAGATTTGAACGGAAAAATTTCGAGGGCAAAAGTTGGCACAGCTCCAAACATTTCTGATTTGGTTAGTAGAATTTCTCCAAAGCACGTAGTTATTGAACTGGGCGAAAATCTTTACGACTACAAATCAGGCCAGCTGCATGAAAAACTTTGGCAAAATGAAGTCACAAAACTACTTTCCAAAATTCCAGCAAATATTCCGTGCACCTGGGTGCTTCCGACATGGACCAATCAAGAAAAACGTCCACCCTATCAAAAATCAAATGCCTATTTAAAATTAGCTAATGAAAAAATGAAATCTTTTATCGGCGATCGCTGTCAGGTGATCTCGGGGACCGAAATCACCGAATTGACTCCTGAAAATATTGAAACTGTTAAAGGAGATTGGCTGCATCAGCAAAAAGGTTCCGGCGAAAGATGGGCCAGAGCTGTTTTAAATCGAATGAACTTGAAGCAAACTTCGAACCAGAAAACAGCAATTCCTGCTACTAAAAAAGACTCAGCTAAATAAAATTAAAATGGCTTCGTTTCGGTGTCGTCCAAAGTACAAGAGCCGCTCATTGAAACATTAGCTGCCCAGCCACCAGTAGAAGAAACCGAACCATTCATGTCATTTAAACTGCAATCCACTCCACCTGGCACGATGGTTCCAGATACAGTTAAAGCCGGTGGATTTACATCTTGAACCCACCTGTCGCCAGTGTAGCCGGCGCCACATGGAACTTGCCGCCAGCCCTGAAAGCTAGTCGCCCCAGAAAAACTGCATCCGTTATTTCCACCCGATCCCACCCAATGATAGTGAGCCGGACAACCGGTATATCTACCAGCACCTGCCGCAATTGGCCCTGCAGAAACTGGATGTGCATATTCAGCTGTAAACACACAAAGCCCATGCGGAGAATCCATATTGATTCCAAGGCCAGTTGAAGTAGAAACCTTATCGATGCTTTGAACGGCATAATCATATCCACCAGGAGCTAGCACAGGACATCCGGCCGACTGAGGCACTTTCTGACAGTTCAATTTAATGTGACCATTGGATTGATTGACCACCCAACTTTTTGCAACTTCATCAGCTGCACATTGAGTGTCAGGAAATCTTGCACATTGAAGTTCGCCCGTGTCTTTGTTGATACCGGTGACTAAAAGTTTCGGTGTCGTATCAGGATCGGTCGGATCAATTGAAGTGTAGCAAGAACTGCTGGTGGTTTGCATATAGGCACTTGGCGGAATCACCCATTTAAAATCAGCATCCGTAAAACTACCCGAACCTGTTGATCCCAAGCCTGCCATGGTGGTCATATCTGAATTAAAATCCACTTTATAGGCCATAGCATAAATCGGAACGCCTGAGGTGGATACAATCTTGCCATCCACTTTCAATTTATAAGCCCAAGTCTTGTCATTCATACAAGCCGTGCAAGTTCCACCTTCACGATCAAAATAAACCTCTTGCCCAACATTGACCTGAACACTTTTGAAATGATCATCAACAGGCACATTAAAAGCCAAAGTCATCGAACTTAAATTTGCGTTACCCTTGGCCAAATCAGCCGCCATTGCTTGATAAGAATTCTTCTCTTGAAGCGCAGTTTGCAACGAAGACTCAAGTGCCATTGCATTAGTCACTGCATGAATTTTAGACTTGGTTTGAGCCATTTTATTTAAAGAAACACCTAACCCCAGGGCAGAAATGCTGACGATCGCTCCTGCTGCTAATGCCTCAACAATTCCAAAACCTTTATGACTCCCAAACAATCCAGTTTTCTGATGAATAAGTTTCTTCATGACACTCTCCATAAGGTTTAGTTTAACCAACAACCCAGTCCGGTCAAGATCGAAAGTCATCTGCCACAGGTTCCCCTTGTCAAATCGAAATTCAGCCCCTAAAACCTCTATATGAACCTTCTCCAGATGCAAAATGGCTCAAAACAATTCGCTGATAAAATTATCTTTCAAGACTGCCAATTTGCCATAAATGAAGGTGAACACGTCGGGGTTATTGGTCCAAACGGAGCTGGAAAATCGACTCTTTTTAAGGTTTTGGTTGAGCAAGAGTCTTTGGACTCAGGGATTGTCACAAAATCCAGCCAACTGCGAATTGGTTATCTAGAACAAGAGTCAGACTGGAACATCGACCTAACATCTGAGGACTATTTAGCAAAAAATTGCATCAAGCCCCTTTGGGAACTGAAAAAAATTGGACTAGATCTCGGTCTCCGCATGGTTCATTTCACCAGCCACCTATCTGAACTCAGCGGCGGCTATCGAATGCGCATGAAGCTTCTTTATCTGATTGGCATGGAACCCAATCTTATGCTTTTAGATGAGCCTACGAACTTTTTAGATCTAGAAAGTATCTTAGCTTTGGAACAGTTTTTACAAAGCTACACGGGCGCTTTTCTACTGATCTCTCACGACCGCGAATTTTTGCGAAGGACCACAGAGTCTACACTTGAGGTCGAAGGTGGTGAGATCACAAAATTTCCGGGCCATATTGATGACTATTTCGAGCAAAAAGCCCAATTGCGGACGATTTTAGAGTCTCAGGCCGCAAATCAAGAATCCAAAAGAAAAAGCATTCAAGATTTTGTCGATCGCTTCAAAGCCAAAGCAACAAAAGCCCGCCAAGCCCAAAGCCGAATGAAGCTTCTCGATAAAATGGAACAAATTGAAATCAAATCTTTACCGGTCAAAGCTCGAATTAAAATTCCACCACCAATTCACACCGGAAAAGAGACTCTTTCCATCAGCAATGGCCAATTAGGTTATGAAAAAAACTGCATCTTGAAAAACGTCAATTTGCGCATTGAACGGGGCACCCACTTGGGCGTCGTAGGTTTTAACGGTGCCGGAAAGTCGACGCTCCTTAAATCATTGGCCGACAAATTGCCCTTAATTGCTGGCGATCTCAAGTTCGGATATCAGGTAAGCCTTTCCTATTATTCTCAACACTCTAAAGACCAACTGGATTCATCAGATACAGTCCTAACTGCCCTGCAGTCCGCCGCTCACAAAGAAATTACGGCTCAAGAAATTCTAAATATGGCTGGCTCTTTGTTGTTCTCTGGCGACGACGTTCACAAAAAGGTTAAAGTTTTATCTGGTGGAGAAAAATCACGCGTTGCCCTTGGACAGGTTTTACTTAAAAAAAGTCCTCTCCTTCTTTTGGACGAACCCACCAATCATTTGGACTTTGAAACGGTCGAAACTTTGACCGAAGCCATCCGGGAATTTGAGGGCTCAGTTATCGTGGTCAGTCATGATCGGGGATTTATTGGACGAGTCGCCAGTCAAATTTTAGAGATTGCCAATGGGCAGGTTGAGACCTACCCCGGTTCTTACGATGAATATTTATGGAGTTTGCAAAACGGTGCTTTAAGAGCAAGGTCTGAGAATTCCACTCAAACCCAAGGTGAATATCAAAACCCCAACACTAAAAATGAACAACCCAGCGGCGAAAAGTTCAATTACAAAAATCATTCAAAAAAACTAACGAACGAAATCAAAGATTTACAGAAAAAAATCACTGCTTGCGAAGCCGTGATCTTAGACACAACTAAAAAGCGCGACCAATTCATGCAGGAGCTTTTAAAAGCCCAAGGCTTCCAAGCTCAAACTTTATCTAAAGATTTGAATTCGGCTTCAATTAAAATTGAAACCCTAGAGGAGGAATTGATGTCCTTGCTTGAATTGACTGATAGCAAGGAAAAAGAACTCAAGACCTTTGTCCAAGAGAACACCAAAGCTTAGTCTAATCTTCACGTCATTTTTCTCAATTTGAAACCACTTTAATTTTAGAATTCGAGCATATTTTCCGAAACAATCTTATGCTTTTGAGTTCTTTCAAAGTTTTTTTAGAAAAGAAACATCGTCCATTTGTGGTTGGCACATTTTTCGGAGCCTTGGCAATCACATCTTCTTTAATTTGGTCGTCCTACAAGTCTTATCTTTCTGAAATTGAGCAAGCCAAGACCGATGTTAAAAACATCTCTCAAATTGTCGAACAACATGTCCGCGGACTTTTCCGCTCCGGCGATATCATCCTGCAAGAGACTATCTACGATATCGAGGCCAAAGGACAAAAATTCAAATGGTCGACAGACAAATACACCGACTTGCTTGCACCCAAATTAAACTACCTTCCAATTGTTCAAGGAATAAAAGTCTACAATGTGAAAGGTGAATACATTGGCACCGAAAATGGCAAATGGCCCGCAAACACAACAATTGCAGACCGAGGATACTTTCAAGCTCAGAAAGCAAACCCCAAATTGGGACTTGTCATTTCCCCACCCGTTAAAAGCAAAACGACAGGTGATTGGATCATTGTTTTAAGCCGAAGGACCATCAGCACAAGTCAAGACTTCAATGGAATCGCAATTGTAACATTGCCTTTAAAATCCTTCAGTGATTTTAACCAAAATCTTAAAATTGGCGAGAATGGCACCATCTCACTTTTTTCTGCCGACAAATACACTCTCCTAAATCGTCGACCATTTGATGAATCGATGATCGGTAAAGAATTCGCCTCATTGCCAATTTTTGACCAGGTTAAAAAGAGTAATTTACCCACTGGTCTAATCACGAGCGCTGCCAACCTTGATGGAATTGAAAGAATATACAACTATTCTGTGATCCCAGAGTTGAATTTAATTGTGGTGGCGGGCCTTGCTTCTAAAGACGTTCTAAAAGATTGGAAGCGTGACACCACTACATCCTTTGCAATTCTAATAGTCTCTTTCCTTTCCTTTGGCTTGTTTCTAAAAAGATATTTAAATTCACTTGAGGAAATTGAAAAAAATAAAGTTCAAATGGCCAGATCGGCAAAGATGTCCTCTCTTGGCGAAATGTCCAGCGGCGTTGCACATGAAATCAATAACCCACTTGCGATCATCGACAGTCGCTCCAACCAATTGGGAAGAATGCTTTCAGACGAAAATTTTGATCGCACCAAAGCTGTTCGCGCCGCCAATGACATTAAGTCAATGACTGCCCGTATCGCCATGATCATCCGAGGTCTTCGAACCTTTGCTAGAAATGGCGAAGCCGATCCAATGCAAAACACCAGCTTAGCTGAGATCGTAGATCCGTCTCTAAGCCTTTGCATAGAGCGATTTAAAAATAACGGTGTGGATTTGAAACTGACTCCGACTCCAAAAATTTATCTCTTCTGTCGTCCTACTCAAATTTCTCAAGTCGTCTTAAATCTTTTAAATAACGCCTTCGATGCGATCGTCACTTCACCTAACCCTTGGGTTTCTTTGGATTTCAAAACTGATAACAATAAGGTTTCAATTATTATCACTGACAGTGGCAATGGAATTCCTAAAGAAATCGAAGAGAAAATAATGGAGCCCTTTTTTACGACCAAAGCCGTTGGCAAAGGTACGGGCCTAGGTTTAAGTATTTCAAAAGGAATCATTGAGGACCACAAAGGTCGAATTTCTATAAATAAAGAATCAGCAAACACTCAATTTATTATTGAGCTCCCAATTGCAACCTCAAAAGTTTCAACTGGCAACGACAACAATTCAGACCTCAATGCAGATGTGAATTCTGAAAATTCCAAAATAAAAAAGCCAGCCTAATTTCTAATATTTAGAAGCGAAATCCCGATAAATTCAATTGAACACCATCAAGGTGTTTCTCTTGAATCAAAGGCGAAACCCAAACAAGTTCTTTTGGCTTTAATGATTCCGACGGATCATAAGTCATATCAATCGAATTGGACTTGTTCGGATTGTTAACCAAATATGCACCATAGGCGATACCAGCATACAATCCCAGCGAAGCTCCCCTGGCCACATTATTGATCTTTCCATTTGGATTTTCAGACCAAGCTAAAGTAGCCAGCCCCAAAGCTGCTCCGCCTAAGGTTCCATAGGCACAGCTACTTAAAAAGGTACTCATGTTTTCTGCCGGACCAGCCTTAGCTACTTGCCCGAACGCAATAATAGAAAATAAAATAAATATTTTTCTCACAGTTTCTATTCAATGACTTACATGGGGCTTGGTCAATAAAAGAATGATTCTAAGAACTCGGGGAAAACTTGAACCTCATTATTCTGACTCACAACAGCAAGTTCAATCCTCGCGGGAGGAAATCTTTCACAGGCAAACACCAATGCTCGTTTCAATCTGATTGCCTGCGTTCGTTTAATTCGCTGATGCAAAAACTCGAAAGACGTGACACTTTTCACTTCCACCAAAACAGTCTCCCCATCTGGAGACTTCAAAACTAAATCAATTTCAGAAAATGGTGATTTCCAATTCCTGGCCCTTAGTAAAAACCCAAGCTTTAAATAATGTGCCAGCACCAAGTCCTCGCAAAATCTTCCACGAGAAAAGTGTGTTTTAGTTTTAAATGTATTCTTTAACTCCGGCGAAACTTTTCCGGTGAAAATAAAGGGGGCCTTTTTCTGCAATTGCTTTCCTGTGAAGTTCACTTGCGTACCCTTTATGCCCCTCGAAACCATACCCCGGATGCTGAAGGCCCAATTCTTTCATCAACTGATCTCGAGCAACTTTGGCTACAATACTTGCTGCCGAGATCGGAGCACATCGCAAATCACCTTTGATGATTGTGGTTTGCTTTCTATCCAAGTCTGGAATTTTTTTGTTTCCATCGACTAAGACATGCCCAACCCTTTGGCCCATTTTCTTTTCAATTTCATCAATAGCCCGCTTCATCGCAAGCAACGAAGCTTGTAAAATGTTAAGCTCATCGATTTCTTCTACTGTAGCAACACCCACTCCGAACCAATGCGCCTCTTCAATTTGCGGGGCCAGCACTTCTCTCCGTTTTTCGGAAATCAGTTTAGAGTCCGTCAAATGTTCAATGTGCTGATCTGACTTTAAGCAAACTGCTGCAGCATAAACTGGCCCAGCCAAACAACCACGACCAACTTCATCCACACCCACAACGGGGCCTGGTTGAAATTGCTTCCAATCTATTTTTTCGAGTTCAATTTTTTGGAGCTTATTTTTACTTTCAGGCATTCGCTTTTCTATTTCAAAATATTTGGAATTCTAATTCTAATTGGGCTACTTTTTAAAGTAGCTCTTTTCAATGCTCTATAAATAGATTCATTCAATATTAAAATTCTAGCTTTCCAAAAAGAAAAACCCTTGGATTTACGTCCAAGGGTTTAAAAACTAAATTTAGTCTTAAGCTAAAATTACTCTGCAGCTTCAGCAGATGTTGGAATCGGAGCAAGAGCAGAATTGATCTTAGCAGCCTTTCCAGACAAACCACGAAGGTAGTATAATTTTGAACGGCGAACTTCACCAACTGTCAAAAGCTCAACTTTTTCAATTGCTGGGCTAGTGAATGGGAATGTTCTTTCAACGCCAACGCCCGCAGAAATCTTACGAACTGTAAAAGTTCTTGAAGCGCCTGAACCTTGAAGTTTAGTTACGATTCCTTTGTAAACCTGAGTACGCTCTTTTTCGCCCTCTTTTACTTTTACAAACACGTTAACAGTGTCACCAGTGCGAAAAGCTGCGACATTCGCATTTTTCTTAGCCGCAGTTACGCGACGCACAAGGTTTGTTTCAGTAGCAGCAGACTTCGTTTTTGTAGCTTTTTTTGCTTTTGCCATATTACTTCCTCAAAATAAGAACTAAGGGATCTACCATGGCCCCATGATGCGGTCAAGATAGATACTTACAGCTGACCGAACACTTAAATGCCTATAATCGTTCGGAGGAGCCCCCCGAATGCTTTCTAAAACACCATCACACCCCTGCATATACTCTTCGGTCATCCCAAAACCGGTCCCAAACAGTAAAAAACAAGGTTTTGCCTCGGGTTTACGGATTTCGTCATGAAGCTCCTTGCACGAGTAGAAAGTAGTCCCCGGAACCGGTCGAGCATGGGTCGCTACAGTAAAACAGTCCTCGCCCCAATCTTTCTTGGCCGCCTCTAAACTAGGTGCGGTAAAAACGTTTTTAAGCGCAGTTCTGCGAAAAGGATTAAATTTTGACCCCGGTCCAATTCGCCAATGATCTAAAATTCGATCCACAAACATCAACTGCTCGGCCATTGGATGAATGATGTAGTATCTTTCCACTCCAAAGACAGTCGAGGCCCTGGCGATATCGTGAATATCGAAATTGGTCACATTGGTCGCGACCAACTTTTTTTCTCGGTCCAATATTGGATAGTGAATTAATCCCAAGGCCAATCGCGGAACTTTGACCTCTCCGGCAACTTTATCAGTGGTATTGACGATTTCATTCTTGCTCACTGATTTAGCCCCTCTACTAATTGCGAATCTAATGTCGCCAAACCTAACACTTCCTTTTCAGAAATGGAAAGGTTTGACCAAAACTTTTGGACCCGTTGAATTTCTTTGGCTGACAATGAAACTGTCTTTACCAAATCCGGCCGTTTTAATAGAGTCACCAAAATGGAAACAGATTCTTTCCACTCTTGAATTTTGGCGTGGTGACCACCAGTTAAAATTTCTGGCACGGCTTCGCCCATAAACTCTCTGGGTCGCGTGAATAGCGGAGCCTCTAGCAACCCATTTAGCCCTAAAGAAAAGCTATCAGCCTCGGCCGACTGCGCGTGGCCCAAAACGCCTGGAATTTGCCGAGCAACCGAATCAATTAAAACTCCAGCTGCTAGCTCTCCACCTGAAAGGACATAGTCGCCAATCGAAATTTCTTCATCGATAAAGTAATTGATCACCCGCTGATCAATCCCTCCATAGCGCCCGCAAATCAAAACTAAGTTTTTATTGCGACTCAGCTCTATCACCTTATTTTGACTCAATGTCCGCCCCTGCGGGCTCATGTAAACCACATAAGCCTCGGGCATTTCTGCATTTATTTTTTCAAGAGTCTTCGTCAATGGCTCGGCCAGCATAATCATGCCGTCACCACCGCCAAAGGGACGATCATCGACAGTTTTGTGTACGTCACTTGTGACATCCCTAGGGTTGACACATTCCACTTCAACCAATCCTTTTTGCTTGGCTTGCCCCAGCACGCCCGCACTGACAATGGATTGAATTAAATCTGGAAATAAGGTGACCACTTTAAATTTCACGGCAGACCGTCCAAATTTAAAAGTCCCTCAGGCAGATCCATGATGATTTTTTTGTTTTCGAACTCGATTTCAACAATAAAGTCTTCGACAAAGGGAACTTCGGCAGTACCGCCCTCTACCTTTTCAAGAACCAAAAGATCTTGAACACCATTTGAAGAAAAACTAGTAATTTTACCTAGTAATTTGTTTTCAGGATCCACAACTTCAAACCCTAAAACTTCACTTAGGTAAATTGTTTCACCTTCTTCTGAAACTAACACTTCATCCGGGATAAAAAACATTTTGCCTTTTAGTAAATCGGATTCATTACGGTTGTTGATTCCCTTCGGCTTCAACATCAATCCGTCCTTAAAGGGTTTCACTTTTTCAATTTCAAAAATTTTTCCCGAAGTCGGATCATCACCAGTCGCCAAAATAAAATTCTCAATGTCTTCCAACCAATCAATGGCCTTAGAGAAAACCAATATATAAAGGTCCCCCTTTAAACCGTGGGGTTCCTTTACTTTTCCAACTTTTTTCCAATTACCTTGAATTTCAGCCATTTGCCGGCCATGTATACATCATGACGACTTAATGTGTCATTTGGTTTGTCGTAAATTTGCTGAATTGAATAAAAAAATGGGCGCCTAAGCACCCATTTTTAATTTAAATTTAAATTTTTATTCTTACTAACTCGACAAAGTCATTTATCGAGTTTTAGAAGCTAAAACCGTCTATTCAACGATTTCTAGAACACTTCGTTTTTGTAGCTTTGTTGAAGCCGCATTCAAAATTGTTCTCATTGATCGAGCCGTACGACCCTGTTTACCAATGACCTTACCCAAATCGCTTTTAGCAACTTTAAGCTCAACCACTGTCGTCTGTTCACCAATGACTTCATTCACTTCAACAGACTCTGGTTCATCCACCAGAGATTTAGCCATAAATTCTACAAGTTCTTTCAAGCTAGAGTGATCCATTTCAACCTCCACATTTACAATACCCGATATATGGGCACTCATTTAATTAAACCCTCGCCGTTTTAGGACAGCTCAGGTCTTGCTTGATGTTACAAATTTATTCAGATTTGCCAAATAAATTATCAATTAAGATTTGCTTTAGGCTTTTTGAGACTGAGCTAACTTCATTACGTGTTTTACACGATCAGAAGGTTGAGCACCTTTTTTAATCCAGTCTTGTGCCTTAGCCATATCCATAACTACTTGCTTATCTTTTCCAGACGGAGTCGGAATATAAGTTCCAAGAATCTCAAGATATTTGCCAGTCACATAACGACGGTGGTCCGCCACAGTGATACGGTATTTCGGAGCGTGTTTAGTTCCAAATCGAGCCAAACGAATAACAACTGCCATGTTATAAAATCCTTTCAAACGGTTAACAGAGAAACCGAACGCAAACTTTTACAAGCCTATAGCGTCAATTGCAAGCGATAAGTGAACGGCTTAAAACGGAAGGCGTCCACCACGCCCCATTTTTCCACCCATTCCCATTTTCATCATCATTGACATCATCTTCTTACTTTCCTCAAACTGCTTCACAAAGCGGTTTACATCCTGAACCTGAGTTCCGCTTCCCTTTGCAATTCTTTCCCGTCGCGATGCGTTTAAACAGCGATGATCTCGCCGTTCTTGCATGGTCATCGAGTGAATAATTGCCTCAATTTTGCTCATTTCCTTATCTGGGGGAGCCATATTCTTCATCTGCTTTGAGATTTCACCCATGCCAGGTAGAAATTTCATCATGCTTTCAATTCCACCCATCTTTTTCATCATCTTTATCTGGGCCAAAAAATCATCCATGGTGAATTCATTTTTCATCATTTTCCGAGCGGACTCGGCAGCGGATTTCTCGTCAATCATCTCCTTGGCCTTCTCAACCAAAGAAAGAACGTCGCCCATATCTAAAATTCTTGAGGCTAAACGATCCGGGTGAAAAACCTCTAAGTTCGCAACCTTTTCACCGACCCCCAGAAACTTAATCGGAACGCCCGTCACTTCACGAATACTAAGGGCCGCGCCCCCACGAGCATCTCCGTCAACCTTAGTTAACACCAATCCTGTCAGGCCTAATTTACCATGAAATCCCTCAGCCACATTAACCGACTGTTGTCCCAACATCGCATCAGCGACCAATAGTATTTCTTGTGGAGCCCAAATGGTTTTTAGGCGCTGCAATTCACTCATCAAATCTTCATCAATTTGCAATCGTCCTGCTGTATCCACAATCACCACATCGATCATGTTTTCCGCGGCCCATTTTTTAGCATTTTCTAAAATCTGTTCAGGTTTATCACCAGACTTGGATGGATAAACCAACAGGTTGTTTTGCTTACCCAGGGTTTCCAATTGCTCAATCGCAGCAGGACGATAGACGTCGGCCGGAACCAAACCAATTTTTTTGCCAAATTTTTGTCGAATATGCAGAGCTAATTTTGCCGTTGTCGTGGTCTTACCAGCCCCTTGAAGGCCCACCATCATCAACACGGCTGGCTTTTCGCGAACATTGATGTCCACAGCCTCGCCACCCAAAGTGGTTTTCAACTCATCATGAACGATTTTAACAAATTGCTGTCCTGGATTGACGCCATTCAAAACTTCAGCGCCCAACGCCTTTGTTTTCACTCGATCAATAAAACTTTTGACCACTTTAAAATTGACGTCAGCTTCTAACAAACTAAGGCGGATTTCTTTTAAAGAATCTTCAATATTGCTCTCAGAAATTTTATTTTGCCCGCGAACTTTTTTTAAGCTGCCTAGGATTTTTTCGCTCAAATTATCAAACATTTTTAATTCCTATCTTAAAACAAAAACTTAAAACTAAACAAACAGACGAGGACCCACAACCGTCGCAATAATTTCAGCCTAACGAGCCCTGGAAATACTGGTCGCAAACTCAACGTCTGGATTTTCTTTCTTCGCCCAATTTAAATCCCATTCCTGATTGAGTAAAATCACTGGCTGCTCAATCATATCCCGATAAATCGTAAAATTGCCTTTCAACTGATCAACAGACTTTCCATCAGCTGACTTTGGCCATCTTGCGACCGTAAACGGCATGCGATTCAGCCTGACTTCCAAATTGTACTCATCCATCATTCGATGCACGAGAACCTCAAATTGAAGTTCGCCGACCACGCCAATAATTGGATCCTGATGACCGACATAGGGATCAATGAAAAGTTGAATGGCGCCTTCTTCAGACAAATGAATCAAGGCCTCCTGCATCTTTCGGCGTTTCATCGCATCGCCCACAACCATGCGAGCAAAAAGCTCTGGAGCAAACTTAGGAATATCCTCAAATCTCTGCAGTTTTTCAGAAGCAATACTGTCACCAATCGCAAAATTTCCAGTGTCGGCAACACCCACGATGTCACCTGCATAGGCCTCGTCCACCGTGGCCTTTTCATTGGCAATAAATTGATTCGAATATGAAAGCCTCAACTCTTTATCATGACGAGAATGCTTTACTTTCATACCCCGTTCAAATTTACCTGAGCAAATTCGCACAAAGGCAATTCGATCCCGGTGCTTGCGGTCCATGTTGGCCTGAATCTTAAATACAAAACCCGTAAAGTTGCTATCAAGCGGATCCACAGCATCACCAGCTTTAGTGGTTCTTGCTTGAACGCCGGGAGCATACTGACAGAAAAACTTTAAGAATATATCCACCCCAAAGTTTTGTTTCGCTGAACCAAAAGTCAGGGGACTAATTTTACCAGCTAAAAATTCATCCACATCAAAAGGAGGCAAGACCCCATCGATTAAATCCAATTCTTCCATTGTTTGCGTGTAAACGTCTTCGGGAACTAAGTGTTTCCACTTTGGATCGCGGTAATCTGTTACCGGAATCACCGTCACTTCATCACCATCTCGGCGCTGATCGTACAAAATCACTTCTTTGGTCAGACGATTGTAAATTCCCTTAAATCGTTGGCCAATACCAATTGGCCAAGTCAAAGGATAACAATTCATCTTCAAGGTGCTTTCCACCTCATCAATCAAATCCAAAGGAGCTTTTCCTTCGCGATCTAGTTTATTAATATAAGTGAAAATCGGAATGTTTCTAAGACGACAAACATCATAAAGCTTTTTAGTTCGTTCCTCGACTCCTTTGGCCACGTCGATCAGCATGCAAGCGCTATCGACCGCCATTAAAACTCGATAAGTATCTTCTGAGAAATCTTTGTGACCGGGAGTATCCAGCAAATTCACACGTAAAAAATCATAATCAAAAGTCATCACACTGGAAGTGATCGAAATTCCCTTTTGTTTCTCAAGCTCCATCCAATCAGACGTTGCCGCCTTGGTGCCTTTTTTTCCTTTAACTTCACCTGCTTCATGAATGACCCCACCATGATACAAAAGCTTTTCCGTCAGCGTGGTTTTACCCGCATCCGGGTGAGAAATGATCGCAAAGGTGCGGCGACGTTTAATTTCGTTAGCGGTGGGACCGGTCAATAACATCAGGGGTTCCTCTGTAAAAGCGGCCAATGTATCTAAAAAACTGGACGATGCCAAAATGTTTGGTTATACATCGCACGATTCCACTGGGTTTGGAGCCCAAAAAGGAGAAAAAATGAATAATTCCAGCCAAAATGGCCAATCCCGTTATTATATTGCTGCTTTTTACCGATTTACCAAACTAGAAAACCTAGAACAAATCCAAAAAGATCTAGAGCAGATTGCTGAAAAGCTTAAAGTTCGTGGACTTTTCATCTTAGGAAATGAAGGCATCAACTCGACAGTGGCGGCACCATCTGAGCCAGCTTTAAGCGAGTTTAAGCAGTGGCTGACAACATATTTCAAAATCTCGGATCTTATTTTTAAAAACTCTTACGCTCCATCCGCTCCATTTCGTCGTTTTAAAGTTAAAATTCGTGACGAAATTGTGACCCTGGGCACACCAGAATTGATGCCAGACGTTCCCCAAAACCATCATTTGACTCCGACCGAATGGAATCAAGTCATGAAAGAGGAAAGTGACTTCCTTATGATTGACACTCGAAATTGGTACGAAACCAAAATCGGAACCTTCAAAGGGGCAGTTAACCCAGGAATTGATCAATTTACTGATTTTCCAAAGTGGTTAGATGAACAACACTACCCTAAAGACAAAAAAATGCTGATTTTTTGCACAGGCGGAATTCGCTGTGAAAAAGGAATCTTAGAATTACAACGTCAGGGCTATGATCAAGTCTATCAACTTGAGGGCGGTATTTTAAAATATATTGAAGAATATCCGAACGATCAATTTGAGGGCGAATGTTTCGTTTTCGACCACCGGGTCGCTGTGGACCAAAAATTAGAACCATCTTCTAAATACAAGCTTTGTCCACATTGTGGACAACCCTCAGAAGTTAAAATCACCTGCAAACGATGTGATTCAGAAGCTTTAATCTGTGTTGATTGCGATAAGAAAGCTTGGGTCCAGGACACCTGTTCTAAAAACTGCGCCCACCACTTTGAACTTCATCCTGGAAAAAAAGGTCACAAACAATTCGTCCCATTTGAGCTTGAAAAGGTTAGGCAACAACCTTAACCTTTTCTAATGAGTTTAGATTTAAAATTACCGGATCACGAGCAGCAATCAGATCAGAATCAAAAAACTGATGTCGTGATTCTGGGCATTTCCTGTTATTACCACGACTCGGCTGCCGCATTGATTCGTATTCACGATTCTCAAATCGAAATCTTAGCAGCAGGCCAAGAAGAACGATATACTCGAAAAAAGTTTGATGATCGCTTTCCTACAAGCTCAATTAAAAAATGTTTGGAAACCGCGAATCTCACTTTTGAAGACATCGACAAAGTTGTCTATTACGAAAAACCCTGGATCACTTTTGAAAGATTAATTGAAACCTATTTGTATTATGCTCCAAAGGGTCTTAGTTCATTTCTAACGGGCTTACCCAGATGGCTGGGCGGCAAGTTCAACATGCGCAACCTTTTGAAAAAAGAATTGCACAAGCTATCTGGCCTACCAATTCAAGAATTGCCAGGCATTTTCTTTAGCTCCCATCATCTATCACATGCGGCTTCGGGATTTTTTCCATCCACATACGCAAAAGCCGCCGTTCTTTGCATGGATGGCGTTGGCGAATGGGCCACCACCTCTGCTTGGTTAGGTGAAGGCAACAATCTCAAACCCTTGTGGCAAATCAACTTTCCTCATTCACTAGGACTACTTTATTCGGCGTTTACTGGATTTTGTGGTTTCAAAGTCAATTCAGGAGAATACAAATTAATGGGGCTGGCACCCTATGGCCGCCCCCTATATACTGACCTTATAAAACAAAATCTAATTGATATTAAAGCAGATGGAACCTTTAGATTAAATTTAGAATATTTTGATTACATGGCTGGCCTTCAAATGACGAACCAGAAGTTTGCCGACCTTTTCAAAGTCAAAGCGCGAGCATCAGAAGATAAAATTCGACAGATTGACTTGGATTTAGCCGCAAGTATTCAGTCTGTAACAGAAGAAGTCGTCTTAAAACTATGTCGCACTTTAAAAAATGAAACTGGCGCTCAGCATTTGTGCTTATCTGGTGGCGTTGCTTTAAATTGCGTCGCCAACGGAAAAATTTTAGAAGAAAAAATATTTGACGAAATTTGGATACAACCTGCCGCAGGAGATTCCGGGGGCGCATTAGGCGCAGCCTTGGCCTATGCACACTTGCATTTAAAGTGCCCTCGACATATTGAAACCCACAAAAAAGTCGACATGGACAGTATGAAGGCTAGTCTTCTTGGAAATGATTACGACGACGATGAAATTGAACTGGCCCTAACTTCAGCTGATGCAAAATTTTATCGCCTTGGTGAAGCAGAAATTTTAGAAAAAACCGCTCGTCTTTTGACCGAACAAAAAGTGATTGGCTGGTTTCAAGGCCGAATGGAATATGGTCCCCGCGCCTTAGGAAATCGATCCATTTTGGCAGACGCTAGATCCACTGAGATGCAACGAACCGTAAATTTAAAGGTTAAATTTCGCGAGGGGTTTCGACCTTTCGCGCCTTTGGTGATCAAAGAAAAAACCAAAGAATATTTTAATTTAGACCAGGAAAGCCCCTATATGCTTTTGGTGGCACCAGTCACCGAAAAAATCAGAAGCACTTCGAACCAAGAAGGCATTGGGCTTGATAAAATTAAAACTCCTTGGTCACAAATACCTGCGGTTACCCATGTTGATTTTTCTGCCCGCATTCAGACAGTCGATACACAGCGAAACCCCTTACTTTATCGACTGATGAAAAGTTTTGAGTCAAAAACCCAGTGTTCGGTTTTACTCAACACCTCTTTTAATGTTCGGGGCGAGCCTATTGTCGAAAGTCCTCTTGACGCTTTTCTTTGTTTTATGAACACGGATATTGATGCTTTGGTGATTGGCAATTTTCTTCTTTTAAAAGAAGAACAGGACACATCCACAAGAGACCAAAAATGGAAGGATCGTTTTGAGCTGGATTAAAGAAATTTTAAAGTCAGAAAAACCAAATTTGCCAAACGACCGTCAGCAAACAACTGCACTTGTTGTAATGACCGCAATCATGCTGATTCGATTTTGGCGCCATGGAACTTTGACGCCATTGATTTTGGTGGCACTTTTTTGGCTGGTCTTTTTTACCAACTCAAAACTATGGGCCTCTTTTTTACAACATCTGGTTTGGTTGTTTGCTTCAATTTTTCAATGGCTTTCACTAATAGCCTTATCTCTATTTTTTTACAGTGGCTTTACTTTGATCAGCTTTTTAAAAAAGAGAACCAATTGGGATCCTATGCGTGCCAAATTTGATACAAAATTAACTTCGTACAGAGAGCCCGCCGAAGAGATCAACGAAAAACACTTTGATACACTCTATTAATCATTTTCCCAGCAAAACTTTGATCAATTCAGGATCATCAACAGGAATATCATAATCTGAACCTTTTATATAGGGACTATTCGGATCTCTTCGTTGTTCGTTCGGAAATAGAGCAATCAAATAGGGTTTTAGGTTGGCTTCATTAAACAGTAATTCGACTGGTCTCTTAGCTATGTCTTGCTGACTCTTATAAAAAGCATCGCAAAGATCGTGCCCTACTTGCTCTTTTGTCAAATGAACAACCGGAGTCGCTCTTGGATTTAGCTCAATAATAAACGCTTTTTTAGTCTTTTCATCAACAATAAAATCCAAGGATCCAAAGCCGGTGTAGTTCATTTTTCCACTAACAACCTGAACTGCTTCAAGCAACGTTGGATCAAAATATCCTTGCCCGACACTGGTTGGACCGGTCTGACCGGGATGGGTTTTAAACTTCAACATAGGATTAGCGCTAATGAGCTTTCCATTTTTAGAGACAAACGGAATCAAGCCCACTGTACCTGAAACAAATTGTTGAACAGAGACAACATCTTCTCCAGAAAAAATGGAAACGAAAAATATCTTGCGTACAATGCCCTTAACTCGAGCCAAAACAGAAATCTTCTCTAATTTTTGAAAACTTTCTTGAAGCTGGCGCTCATCTTGGCAAATTGTCACACCGGAACCACCATACCCCATATCTCGCTTGAGAACCAATGGATAGCCTACTTGCTTTGCTGCTACTAAAACATCTTCCCAGGTTTGCACCTTAATGTTTTTAGGAGTCAGCACTCCCCACTCACTACATTTTTGAACAAAGTCCGCTTTGCTCAAAGTCAAAAAATCAAATTTTTCATCGCAAATTGAATTGCTGATAGTTTTTGCGATCCATCTTAAACCGGGCAATTTAGAAGTAAATCTTCTGATCGTTTGCAGAGCCAATAAGGCATCTTCATCACCATGAACTACGACTTCGGGTTTAAATTTGATAAAGGACCACAAAATGATCAAATAGATAATTTTCGACCGAGAATAGGTCCATGTTGGAAACTTGATTGCTTGATCTACGTATCTGGTTTTTGCAATATAGCTATTCAAAGGACAAACAACAGAAACCGAAAAACCCACCCGTGACAAGCCAAACGGCAATCGACTGGCTCCAACCCAGTGTTCATCCAAAGCAACCACCATTGCCTTGGTCTTACCTGTACCTATTGAATTTTGCCTATCATCAGTCATAACTTAAAATCCAAACTCTCTTTAAGATGTTCGAGCTTTCGGCTTAATCAGAAACCGTTCAAGCAAATTCTTTAGAAATCGAATCTCATCTTCTTTAATCAGGTTTACTTTCCATGAAATTAAAAAGTGGAGCAATCCATAAATTGAGAAGGACACTGCCAAGACATAAAACGGAGGCCAGTTTAAGTTTGAAAATAAAACTCTTAAACCGACGGATAAACCCACTGACACCAACAAAACACCAAAGAATTGATTCCATTGAAACATCCTAAAAATACTCGACTGAATCAAAGAGGCTCCCATTTTTAAGCTCACCAAATTAATTGTGAAAATAATTAAAATCTTACCTACCAAAACCGCCATGGGACCGTAAACCTTTGCCGCAATCAATAGTGTTAACACCCCCAAAACGACCCCTATGACTTTGATTTTCAGGATTTTCTTAGTCTGCGATGTCGCGCGAAATAGTGGTTCAGGATTCACACTTCCTATTAATATATAAATATTGAAAATGATAAAATAAGGAACGCTTTCTAAATATTTTTCTGAAAATATAAATGTGATAATTTCTTTTGAAAAGAACATCATATAGGCAACAAAAGGCACGACCACCAAAAACAACTTTCGCGTCATTCGCCGCCACACCTCGACTGCGTCTTGATAACTTCCTTTTTTAATCGCGTCGACCATCTCGATATTGACTAATTCATTGAGGGACTGCCTAAACGCATTAATCAATGGGTTCTCAAAACTTCCAACCGAGTAAAAAGTAAATTCAATCATAGAGAAAAAAGAAGAGATTATAAAATTCTCCATATTCAACAAATTTTGAAATACTCTAGAAACTCCAAGCGGAAGTCCAAACCTGGCCTGACTGACGAAGTGTTTTAAAGAGTCCAAATATTGGAGCAATTCTTTTTTCTTATAGTGATGAATTAGTCCTGCCGTCAAAATCAGGCGAAAAAACATTAGACACGATAAAAAAATCAAAACAAACTTAACGGATGAAAAAAAATAGAAAGCACCTAAAATCGCCACAGATTTAAACAACTCCATCCCCATCTCTAGAGCTAGACGTTCCTTAAACCGATTTAATCCAATCAAAATCCCTTCGGCCTGCATTGACGAAACCGTCAGCATAATTAGAAATCCAAGCCAAGGTAGATATTGCGCAATTTCGGGATTATTGATCCATCCGGCTATTTCGAAATTAAAGAAACAAAGCGCTAGCCACAAAACACTAGTGATCGCGACATTAAAAATTAAAGCATTAAAACTGTAGAGGGGGAAATTTTTTCGATCCCATCTTAAGTAGTAATAGGCCGAATCATCAAAGCCCAAATTTAGCGCCACTTGAGCAAACCAAAAAAACAGCATCAATTGCTTATAGGTACCGTAGGTTTGAATTTCGAGAGATCTCCCCAAATACATGGGGATAACAAATGAAAAGAATATTCCGAAAATCCGGGCAGCCGTCAACAGGGTCATCTTTTTAAAAGAATCTTTTTCGACCGTCACTACTGACACCACCCCTTACATCTATTTCATACGATTGTAGTATAACAAATCGCGGACAAAAGTCCCCATTCCAGCTGGACTTTCCTTCAAGGTCCAATCTGGGTTGAACATTTTTGGCCCCCAAAGGGTATCAAAGCTCCAGGCTGTCCAACTCAATCCATGCAAGCTCATCCATGCTTCAAATTCTTGACCAAAATTAATGTCACCGCCTTCAGTTCCACCAGTTTCAAATCCCCACTCTGTGATAAACAGGGGAAATTGATTGATGACTGCACCATACCTTTGCTCCCACATCGCAGCTGTTTGATTACTATAGATATGAGCAACATAAGCCACATTGCTTCCGACTATTGGATCGGTCGCAGCCCCCGCAATATGAGAGGACCAGTATGGCCCACCCACCAATACTAAATTATTTGGGGCTAATGACCGAATTAGATTCACCGCTGGCTGAGCAATTGTATTTTTCCAGGTTGCCCAATCATCCGGTAAAATTGGCTCATTAAAAACTTCATAAATGACATATGGATTGTTGGCAAATTTGGGCGCCATAAATCTCCAAAATTCTTCAACTTTCGGATACAAGGCCTGATAATCACTGACGTAATGCAGGTCAATGATTACATAGACACCTTTGGCTGTGAGTTCATTTACCAACGGTTCAACATGATTTCTAAAATAAACATCTTTACCATTTGTCGGACTAAAAAAACCCTCGTTTGGATAAGCACTATTACCTGGCAAAATTGGAAGCCTTACAACTTTTGCAAAATATTGATCCGTAGCAAGGGAAGCCACACTTCTTGCCGACACCCCTGGGCGCTCCCAAGTTTTTACATTCAAATGCTCAGGATCAGCGATATTCACACCTTTCAGTGTGACCACTTGTCCCTGATCGTTTAGGATTTTGTTTCCTGAAGTACGCAACCAACCCGCCATTGCTACAGGAGGCACTGTGGTTGTAGTTACTGGCAACGTCGTGGTTGTTACCACAGGCAAAGTTGTAGTTGAGGCAGGCAATGTCGTCGTCGTCACTGGAGCAGAAACAACTCCCTCTCCAGCGACTGAAATTTGAATTTGATTCCAAGTCCAGCTTGTTCCCATATAGTAACCCAGAAACCAACTGTCTGAAATCAGGCCTGCTACTTTTGGCGCAAACTGAACTGAAACAGTACAAGATTTACCTGCCGCCAAGCTCCATCCATTATACTGACAAGTTCCACCAACAACCGAAAACGCATCCTTTTTAGTAAACCAGTGACTATCAAGCCTAGCCTTACTTCTTTTATCATTATTTTTTACTGTTAGACTTATTGTCGAACTTTGCCCAACCTGCACTTTACCAAAACTGGGAGCTGGCGAGATCGAAATCGAAGCCGCATAGGCTGCCTGCGAAACTAATAAAGAAAAAATTATCAATAGACTTTTCATAGCCAACTCCTTAGTCGCAAATTGCCGACCCTTAGATATCGGAGCCGCCCATGCTGGACTTAAGATTTGGAAAACATGACGAAAAACCAGACAGTCCACTCAACACCGCCTCTGTGGAGTGCACCAGATCGAGAATTTACCCTAGACCTTCATCTAGTGGCGGCGTTGAGCCTCAACTCCCTCAAATTGTCATGAAGTTTACCGTGGTTTCAAAATTAGATTAAACTCGGGATGGTTTTGATTTAGACTCAGAATCAATCGAGGATCACATTCAAACATTGTTCTGGATCGTTTTTTTTCTAATCGTTTCTCACTACGCAATTTTCGGATTGATGGTGCTCATCATTTCTAAAATATACAAAAAAAATCATCCCATTGATCCGAACCACAAACCTTCGGTCTCTTTTATCGTCGCAGCCTACAATGAAGAAAAAGTCATCGCAGATAAAATTCAAAATACATTTTCATTGGACTATCCGAGCTCGTTAACTGAACTGATTGTCGTCTCCGATGGATCGACCGACAATACACCTAAGATTGCCAAACAGTTTGAATCCAACGGAGTCACCTCACTTCACAAACCCGAAAGAGCTGGAAAAACCGCTGCCTTAAATAGGGCCGTCGCAATTGCTAGAAATCAAATATTGGTATTCTCTGATGCAAACTCAATGTTTAGAAAAGATGCCCTTTCAAAATTGACTCAACATTTTATAGACTCTGAAGTCGGTGGAGTCTGCGGCCGCAAGGCTGTCTTACAACACAAAGATCGAAAAGCCTCAATTGGCGACAATTTATTTTGGAATTATGAATCTGCTCTTAAGCAAGCAGAAGGTGACTTATTTTCAGTAGCCACTGGCGATGGCGAAATTTTCGCTATCCGCCGAGAACTTTATCAAACTATCCCAGATTCATTTATTAATGATGACATGGCCATGACCTTCAATATTGTCCAAGACAATAAACGAGTGATTTACGATAAAACAGCAATAACCGAAGAGGAAGCCTCCATCACTTTGAAGGATGATTTCAATGTCAAATCTCGTATGGTTTACGGTGGGATTCAAGCAATCGCGGCCTACAACAAATTGCTCAATCCACTGACCTCTTGGTTCGGACTTCAATTTTTCTTTCATAAAGCTTTGCGATATTTCATGTGGCTTCTATTGGCGTTAATTTATCTTTCAAACTTAACTATCCTTGATAGCCACGGCTTCTATTCTATTTTCTTTTTTCTGCAAAATCTATTTTACACACTGGCTTTAATTGGCTGGGCGGGAGATAAATTTAAATTCAAGACTGGCCCCTGCTATCTTCCCTACTACTATTGCAATGTTAATTTCGCTGCATACAAAGGATTCCTTTTCTATTTAAAACAAAGATCCACAGTTGATATTTGGAAAAAGGCTCAGCGGTGACCAGTTCAAATAGCAGTTTGATTCAAAACCAAGACTTTATAATTTTTGGAGAGGATTTTGCTCGACATCCACACGCCTTAGAACATCTCCTAAAACCGATGTTTGAACAAAACCGGTTCCTTTGGGTAGAGACGATCGGACTCAGATCACCTCGCCTTAGCTGGTACGATGTAAAACGAATTGCCGAGAAAATGACTGGTTGGCTAAAACCAAAATCAAAAATAAATACGGACAACTCAAAGAAAGCTCCAAAAAATATTTTCATCATCAATCCTTTTATGATTCCTTTTAATCAATTTGATTTGATCCGATTATTCAATCAAGCCAGCGTCAATCGCTCTGTCAACAAAGCTCTAAAGAAATACAAATTCCAAAATCAAATCACGATTACCTCAGTCCCAAATGCTTGCGACTACATTGGCAACTATAATGAAAAACTGGCTGTCTACTACTGTGTTGACGAATTTTCGCAATGGCCGGGCCTTGACTTTAAATTAGTTAAAAAAATGGAAGATCTGCTTTTACAAAAGGTGCAATTGATCGTCGCGACATCAGACTCCTTAAGTGCCAGCAAACAAATTCCGAATACAAAAACCATCACCCTGACTCACGGAGTGGACTTTGAGCATTTCAACTTAAAAGACTCTCCCAGAAGTGCAACTCCATTTAAAGTTTGTTACTTTGGCTTGTTTGATGAACGCAGCGATCAAAAAATTCTAATGGCGATCGCAAAAGAGAATTCCAATTGTGAGATTCATATTTTTGGCACCACCATCTGTGACGTGAGCCACCTTTCAACAATTCCAAACATTAAGTTCCATGGGAAGGTAGATTACGCAAACCTCCCAGCCCAAATTTCCGATATGAATGCTTTTATCCTGCCTTACACGCGCAATGCCGCCACAGAAAACATCAATCCTCTAAAACTTAAAGAATACCTTAGCACTGGACGTCCGGTTCTGGCGACCCCTCTGCCTGAAATCTTAAAACTCAAAGAGTATCTATTGGTTTGCGAAACCCCGCAGGATTTCGTTTCAACAATTCAAGATCTACAGAATCAGAAAAAAATTGATTCCTCTAGAACTTTAACCTATCTCCAGCAAAATGAAACCTGGCTTAAAAAAGCTGAAATTTTCTCGACCGCAATCCGCCAAGGCTTAACCAGGACAAATTCATTATGATGAGGCCTATCCACAAAGAACAAAACTTTAAGCAAAAGAAAATTCTCTGGATATCAGGCTTACAGATCTTTCCGAATCTTTCAGGTGGCCAATTGCGCAGTGGCAATATCTGTAAGTGTTTAGCTCAGGCCGGATATCAAGTTCAAATATACTCGCTGACTGGAAGAAAAGCAGATTACCTTAAGCTCACCAAAAGCAGCACTTTGGATGTTTCTGAAAACCTGAAAGAATATGTCAATCGCAATCCCGTTTGGGGATTTATTCAGTTTCTTTTTTATCAACTTCATATGCCGCCACTGTGGCTCACTTTTTTGACTCAATTTTTCTTACCGGAAACTTTGAAAATCCAGCTTGCCGATGCCGACCAAATCATCATCGATTTTCCATACTTGTACCCAATCCATAAGTTTGCAGGGCAAAGACTCATTTTAAACACTCACAATGCAGAATTCAATCTATGGAAAAATGCAACTATTTCGGCGATCGTAAAAAAAATTGAATTGAAAGCAATTGGTTTATGCAGTTCCGTAATTTTTTGTTCAAACCAAGATCGCTTGCAATTTCTAAATACCTTTCCTGATCTTGAGGGGAAAAGTAGTATTATCTCAAACGGCGTTAACTTAAATGACTACAAAAAAAACTCCTTAGCTCGAATTCAAATCCGAAAAAGTCTCAACCTTGACCAAGACTCTAAAGTCTTTCTTTTTACCGGAAGTCAGTTCAGACCTAATCTAGATGCTTTTTTATTTCTAAAGAACTGGGCTTCCTTAAACCAAAACCTATTAACTTCACTCAAAGCGACCATCGTCATCGTAGGCAGTGTCAGCTCAGACCTTATAGATTTTCCATACTTTAAAGTTTTAGGAAAGGTCGATCAAATACTCCCCTACTTTCAAGCGGCTGATTTCGGATTGAATGCTGTCACCCATGGGTCAGGAACAAATGTTAAAATGTACGAGTATATGGCAAGCCATCTACCCCTAATAAGCACTTCGATAGGCGCAAGAGGCCTTTCCCTTAAAGACGGCGAGTCCTTTTTGCATTTTGAGGCGGCTACGCTTGTAGAAAAAGTACAACAGGCCTGCCAAATGCCTTTGGATGCCCGTGAAAAAATGGCTCAACTTGCATTTGACCTAAACGAGGAAATGATTGATATGAACAAATCAGTTCAAAAATGGCTAAACAGTGGAGCACTAAAATGAGTGAATTTGTGAAGAAACATATTTTGCTAGTATATTTCATAATTGGCACCCTCGTTGTAGGCCTGCTGTACTCAGCAACAACTTCCAAAATTTATTTAGCAACCAGTCGAGCGGCACTTCTTAGGCAAAAAATCGAAGATCCCGACAAAGGCTCTGAAGAGTCAAGAAACAGATGGATTTGGATCCGCGATGGCCTAAACCTAAAAAGTATTTTAATTTCAGATGAGTCGTTGAAAGTTTTTTTAAGTTCTAACGAAAGAGCCAAAGCTGCTTTTACCGAAATTAAAAATGAATCCGCAGCAATAGAAGCTCTCAAGAAATCTATTGAAGTTCAATACACCGGCGCTGACGAGAATAATTTTATTATTTCTGTTAAATCCACTGACCCAGTACTTGCTTTAGAATTGAATCAATTTATTTTCGCGAGATTGAAAAATCTGGCCATTCAAAGCAATGAAACAGATTTCAATGCAATTGTGAACCAACTTCATAAGACAGCCGACATTTACGGCTCAAAATCTAATGAATACGGAATAATACAAAACAAGATCTTAAAATTAAGCATTGAGCACTCGATCAACCAAACGCAAAGGGAGCGTGGGTTTCAAGTTATTTTTTCACCAGCATTAGGATCAAATCCGATATGGCCTAAGTGGAACTTGATCATTTTGGTATCTGTTTTAACGGGTTTGCTCTTAGGACTTTTTGCTGAATTCGCAGTCAGTTTGAAAAAATCAAGATAGATTGAAAAATACCTGATGAAATATCCTTCGCCTCCTAATTCCATTGGTTCCAGAAATTGGCAAATTTTGGCGAAGTTGATACATTTGGCAAAACAACTGATTTTCACTCCGACTTGGCCTTTGTATTTATACTCATTCCTTTCTATCACAAATTTGCACGCACAAGTTCCTATTCTAACTGCGATCCACGTCGAATCGCTGACTCTAGCTGCGGTGGTCATCATGACGCTAGTTCAAATTTTACTGATCGACAAAATCCACATGAGTTCAAACTTAAATCTAAAAAACCCAATGATAGTACCTACCATATTATGCATCGCATATGTTTTAAGCCCTCTTTTTTCATCTTTTTCAAATAGTGACTACTTAAAAATCGCAGAAGATGAAGAGTACTTAACTTTAGTGAAAATGCTTATATTCACTCCTTGTCTTTTCTATTTTTTATCAACTCAAGAAAAGTTTAAGAAACAGTTTTTAAGCAGCTTGATTCTTTTCTATGTGATTTTCGCATTCAACTTTTTGTATCGTTACTTGATATTAAATGAAATTCGACTATTTGACCAACGACCCTCTCTAAAAATTAGAAATGGAGATCCTAATTTTCTATGCACTTTTTTTTCGATGATGATCCCAATTGCATTTTTTAAAGCTTGGGAAGGAATCAACAGACGCAGGCCTTGGATTGCTCTTGTCGGATTTTTGGCGGGATTGATTTTGCTCGCCTGTGCCTTTTTGACCGAGTCAAGAATGGGAATTCTCGCGACTCTGGTTGGATTATTTTATCTAATCACTCGACCGATTTGGCCAATTCCCAGAAACACATTACTGCTGATTACAATCGCTACTATTTCAATTGGGGTCACTTTAGGTGGACAAAGAATTCTCAATCGCTTTAATCAAATTGAGGACAAATCAAATTCAGATCGCCTTTTGACTTTTAAAAATGGCCTACTTGTTTTTGCTGATAAGCCATTTTTTGGCGCGGGAATGCACCAAGCGAAACTGACATTTTATCAAAATACCGGATTCCCTAACTTTCAAAGTGAAGCGAAGCCTCTAGAAGTTCACAACACATTTTTGAAGGTGGCCTCAGAACTGGGACTTTTTGGCTTTATTGTATTTTTTTCCTTCTTTGCCTGGGCAACCCAAATGACTTGGAAATCTAAATCAAAAGAGGCCTGTTTCTTTTTTGCATCACTTATTATTTTATTTCTATCGAGCCTGACCATTGGCATCTGCTATAAGGACCTCATAATCTTTCAGTTGATTTTGGTTGCTGGCTTTATGTCATCTTTTCAAATCCCTCCCAACAAGCACAGTCAAAATAGTTGACCAAAGTTAACAATTTCTTGATCTTCATCTTTTATAGTTTGTTGAATTTCCTTAGCAATTACCTCCTCCACTCTAAAATTTATACCTTCTATAACTTATCTCTTTCCATTTTTGGCAAAAGGGATTAATTACCGTTCACTTTAAGTTCAAAAGAACAAACCGTTTTTATGTAACCAAAGATGAGGTACCCCCAATGAACATGAAATTTTGCCTTTTATTAACGACAGCACTTTTGCTAAATCCATTAGCAAATGCCGACAGCATGACCACTGGTAATGGTGGAAACATCAATATTGACTGGATGAATAAGGTCATCAACAAGACTCCAGCAAATCCGGGTTCTTGCCCAAGTCTTGAAGTTGACACTTACCGAGACGGCTTTAAAGTCGCTCGCCAGAGAAGCTTCTGGGGCAGCTACGGAGTTAGCGCTTCTAAATGGTTTCCAAAGGATGAACTTTGGGCTTCTGTAGGTGTTAGTCCACTTAAAAATAGCTTTGGTATTCTTTCAAGCAACGTAGACACTCTTGAACAAGTTGATCAAACAGCAGCTAAGAAACTTCCATACGAAGCGGCTGAAGTTGCAAATTGGAGAATTTCTGACAGTGCTTATTGGGAATCTCAAGGTGGCGTTTCTTTTTACGTAGGCGCCGGCATCGACCCTGTTCAAGTCGGAATCTTCGCAGTAGCGACTGGTGGTTGGGTAAATTACCTAGAAAAAACTGGAAACACTAAAGTGTATGTTGAAAGAGCTCACAAGAAAATTAAGTCTGTGGCATTCAGCGCTGGTATCAGCTTTCCAAACTTTTCAGTTGAGAAGATCGTTGAAGATTCAACTGGATACTCTTATGAATTCAACTTAGATCAACCTTCAACTGTTGAAGCTTTCGAGCGCTTTATGGCCGGAGACACAACTAAAGCTCAAGAATTAACAAAAATCAAAAATTCTGGAGTCACTAAGATCTCTGATACTTTAGGCCGACGCCAAGCTTTCTCTAAGAACTTTGGTGTATCGACTCCGATCATTCCATTGATTTCTTTCAAAATGAAGTCTGAGCAGTCTTTCGATCATTCTGAAGAAACTTCAGTTTGGGATGAAAAAATCTCTAAAGATTACGGAATGTATGTAAAACAAAGATCAACAAGAATCTTAGGACTTCACCGCCAAGTGGTTCGCTCATTCATGGGTGGAAAATCTGTTAAAGATCTTCCAAATTTTGAAACTGAGAACACTAGAAGTGTAACTGAAAATCTTTTTGGTACTTTCAAATACTCTTACCAATCTGATTTTGGTCAAGAACACCGCCTAAGAAGCTATATCAGCCAAGTAAGCCAATTGACTGGATTAGATCGCGAAACTTGCGTTTCTGTTCCTTCTTTACAGAACACTTTGGGCTTTAACCAGGTTGTATTAGAAGTAAAATGGAAAGACGCTTACGTTCGTGAAATCCTAGGCCTAGGCAGAACTCCAGGAGTACTAAATAAAGTTAAGGCATTAGCTCTTAGCTATGAGGCTAAGCGTTCAGCTCAAGACAACTGCTCTCAATACAGCAATTTTTACGGTGCGGACTCATACGACAACAACTGTGATTCAAATTCTGACGTAGCAGTTTCGGCTGTTTTTGCAAAATTAAACGGTTACGCAAAAACTCTTAAAACAAGCTATACAACTGACAAAAAATTGTTTGCGCAAACTATGGCTAAGTTTGGTCAAGAAATTTGGAAATCACCATTTGCTTTCAAAGCTTTCTTTGAAGTTGGAAAAGCCTGTG
>CAZDHC010000017.1:0-39924 GCA_964505225.1 uncultured Bdellovibrio sp.
GTCCAAGATGGGATTTTCGATTTTAAGGCAGGGCTTGAATGTTTTTGAAAGTCGCCAAGTTTTGAATGAGTATTCTAAATCGATCCATTTTCAAATCGAATCCAGACCCGAAGATGTTTTAGCGGTTACCAATAATCGCGAACATTTCGGCAATCGCAGCAATCCTACACCGGAAGGGATTGAAATATTAAAAAATCTTTTTCATTTGGGAAAAGATGAAATTGCAATTGCCAGTTTGTCACTTACGGGCGGAACTCATTCTTATGTGTTTTTGGGATATGACCATCAAACCAATACCGCTTACTTTTCTAATCCCTGGTACCCCAATCGCTTGATCAAGTCCAAGGTGTATATTGGAAAACGGGACTTCAACAAATGGGTTGCGATTTCTCAAGGTTTTAAGGAAGAAGAGCACGAGGCCCTCTATCGAAATCTTTACGAATATGTCGTTCAATTTATGGTCGAGGATCAATACTTAGGTCGCCGAGTCGATGATGGTTTTCTTTTCAATTTAGAAAAAATTAAATTCAAATCAGGAAACAATTAGGTCAGTCAACTTGTGTCTAGTGTCGGGCCTAGTTTGTGGCCTAGGTTTGACTTTTTAGCACCTTCTGATTCAGCATTAAACTAAATGGCAGATAAGCAGCGATTAATTAAAAGCAATGAATTGATTTTTTCTCAAGGGGACCAAGGTGACTCGGCCTATATCGTTGAAAAGGGACGAGTCGAGATATTTCTAAATAAGGACCAGGAAGAAATACCCTTATCCATCGTTGGAGCTGGCGAAATTTTTGGAGAAATGGCCTTGCTTGACAATCAAATGCGAATGGCCTCAGCGCGGGCTTTAGAAGAAGTGGTACTACAGCAAGTAACCAAAGAGCAGTTGTTAGAGCGAATTCATAGCACTGACACTGTCGTACAATTGTTAATGCGAGTTCTGCTGAAACGACTGAGAAAAAATACCAATCAAATTCAATCGCCCGATACAGAGGATGTCACTGTTCCCGCTCCAACAACGGCAGAAAGTCAGCCGGCTCTTGCGCAAATTAAACTTGAAAATGAAATTTACTCGGCCTTTCAAAACAATGAATTTAGCATGTATTATCAGCCAATCCATAAGATGGCAGATAGATCCTTAGAAGGGGCTGAGGCTTTACTTCGCTGGATACAAGCAAATAATAAAATGGCACCGATGGACAGCTTTATTTCAACAATTGAATCCACGGCGATGGTGATTCCGGTCAGTCATTGGGTGATCGAGCGATCTTTAAGTGACCTTAAAAAAATTCAGGATGCCCTGACTAAAAAAGGACAAGGGCGAATTGCTGAACATTTTCAAATGAGCATCAATATTTCTGGTCGGCATTTTGCCAATGAATACTTTGTGGCAAATTTAGAACTACTGCGAAATCAACTGAATGTTCCAGCTGAAAATATTAAATTAGAATTGACGGAACGGGTGATGATGGAAGGGGTGTTGGCAATCGACACCTTACAAAAGTGTCGAAATCTTGGTTACCGGATTGCAATTGATGATTTTGGAACGGGATTTTCTAGTTTGCAATATTTAGTGAACATGCCCATTACTCATTTGAAGATCGATCGTAGTTTTGTCATGAAATTGGAAACGGATCTTAAAGCCAAAGCCATCGTTAGCACGATAATCTATCTGGCAGAAGCTTTGGGTCTTGAAACCATTGCCGAAGGGATAGAGACCGAGTTTGAATTTCACCAGTTAAAGACAATTGGTGCCAAATTAGGTCAAGGATATTTGTTTTCCAAGCCAGTGGCCTTGCCGAATTTTTTAAACGCGCTTTAGTTTAAAATGGATTGTGACTTGGATTTAGCAAAAGCTAGCCTAAAGTTTTAGAATAATAAATCAATTTCTGGTTAATTCCGACAGGGGATTCTTCAAATATTACCTTGAAATGACGATAGTATTTTTGAGGTTTCAATTTGTTTCACACTAAAAATTTACTTCTAATTTTTGGAATCTTAGGCTCAATTGGTTTAATTGGTTTTTTCATGCACTCGCAAGAGGTCAGTCTTGAAAAAGGTCGAACCGAGCAAGCATTGCGAGTGGACTTGGTTTTAAAAAAACTGGATCAATTTGTAGACTCTTCCGAGCTACTCAGTCGTTTCATACAAGAAGACATCAATGAAAAAATTCTAAATAAAAAGCAGGTCGAACAAAAGCTTTTTCAATACCTACGAGCGAGCCCCTCGGAATTGATTTTTGGAATTGGAATTTGGTACGAGCCATTTCGAAATGAAATGAAAAGTCGCTTGTTTGGTCCCTATGTTCATCGAGCCGGCAAAGATGACAAGAATCAAAATGATGTTTTGACCTATGAGTGGAGCACGGTGAACTACAATTATCCAGCGCAAGATTGGTATCAAAAAGGAATTCAAAATAAAGGCGAAAGTTTTTTCGTGGAGCCCTATTTTGATTCGGGCCTAGTTTATTTAACTAATTCGCGAGCCTTTTTTGAAGAAAACAGAAATTTCAGAGGTGTGATCACGGTCGATATGGTTTTGCCGCAATTGCAAGAAATTGTCCTGCAAGCCAGTCGTGAGGGCCAGGAAGTTATTTACGTCGAAAATCAAAATGGAATGTTATTGGCGCATCCGCTTAAGAATGATTTTTTTAGATCTCGGCGAATTGTGGATGGCAAAGGTGATGAAAGTCTTTTGAAATACAAAATCAACGACCTTCAACAAGAACTACAGTTGGACCATAAAAAATGGATTGAAACTTCACTGCTTCAAAAAAAGTTAGGTTGGAAAATTGTGGCTCAAAGTTCCGAAGAGCTGTTGTTGTCCGAAAACAGAAAGCTAAGAAATTCAATTTTAGTAGCCTTCGCAGTCTTATGGGCTTTGATTTTAATGTTGTGGAAAATTGTTGAGATCCGTGCCGATGAGAAAAAGGAAAATGAAGAGCGAATTGAGCGAGGTCGAGTTCAGCTGATTCAGTCGGCAAAAATGGCTTCGCTAGGGGAAATGGCTGGCGGTATTGCTCACGAAATCAACAATCCACTTTCAATCATTTCAAGCAAAGCCCGCCACGTAGACCGATTGTTAAAAAAAATGAACATAAGCGACGAAGCTCTTGCTAAAGAGATTCTGGTTATTTCCAATATGACGGATCGAATTGCCAAGATTATTAGTGGTTTGCGTTCCTTTTCTAGGTCAGGAGAATCAGATCCTTTGGTTCCAGTATCTTTGGATTCTATTGTGTCGGACACGGTCTCGCTATGTGCTGAGAAGTTTGCCAATCATGGAGTATTGTTAGAAGTGGCCGAGATTCCAGCTGTGGTTATAAATTGTCGAGCCACGCAAATATCTCAGGTTCTATTGAATTTAATGTCCAATTCATTTGATGCCGTGGAAGGCCTGCCTGTGAAATGGATAAAGGTTGGATTTCGTGTGCGGCATTCGATGAAGCAGATCGACATCGAAGTGGTGGACAGCGGGCATGGGATCGAGCCTCATATTGTTAAAAGCATGATGCAGCCGTTTTTTACGACAAAAGAAGTCGGAAAAGGCACTGGCTTAGGACTGAGTATTGCCAGTGGAATCATTGAAGATCACAAGGGGCAGCTTCGCTATGATGAAAGGTCTAGCAACACCAAATTTGTCATGACCTTACCTGTTGGTGAATTTAAGTCAGAGTAATTAATTCTATCGCATACTCTTGATATCGATCTTTGATTAAATTATGATTTCGGAAATTTCTAAAAAATTTAATGTCGAGGTGTAAAATGAAGCGAATAATTTCTTTATTATTAATTATGAGTTCGGTCGCTTTTGCGATTGATTTAAATGCCCTGAAGTCTGCCGGTGAAAAAGTGGCTGAAGTTGCCAAGCCAGTTTTAGAAGCTTGTAAATCTGAAAAGGTCGAATTTTGTCCAAAGATGACCGAAATGGCGCCGATTAAAGAATGCCTTCTTAAAAACAAAGCGAAGCTTTCGGATACCTGTAAGAAAAGCTTGGGAATTTAAATTATTTCTTTTCTAAGATGCCATTTTTAAAAATATAATTCCATTGGTCCAGCGTGCGGATGTGAACCATTTTTTGACAAAGTGGTTCTCGTGCAAAAATCCGCAGCAGTTCCGGGCGCATTTTGGTGTGCATTTGGTGAATAGTCTTTATAAGTTTTTTGGTGTGCGCAAGCGTGAATTCGAAACTTCCGACTGGAAGTTCTAATCTGGGTGAAAATAGATTGCCTAATTGCCTTTTGAGCAGCCACCAATAGTGGCGCCAAATTGGAAAATCAATAAAGATCACGCAATCTGCCTTAGCAAACCGTTTTTCAATCAAATCTAACGGGCCGTAGCCATCAATCAGCCATCTTTCTTGATTTTCGATTGCAGTTAAAATTGGACGAGTCTCTGCCAGTGGTCGAATTTGCAAATCTTTTGAAAACTGTATGCTATCGACATGAGTTAGCGGAAGGTCGTATATTTCTGCAAGCTTTCGGCTTAATTTTGTTTTGCCTGCGGCGATGTTTCCAACTACTGCAATGCGGTTCATGTTTGCACAAATTTACAAAATTGAGTTGAAAATACTTTCTGGAAATCTTTTGATCTACGAAGATCATATTGCTTAATGAACAGCCTTAAATCATTTTGGTGATCTTTTAAATCAAGTGAAGGTTTCTGCGACTTAAAATCTTGCCCAAGAAACTCGATTAATCTTTCGAGATATTCAATTTCAAAATCCAAAAAGATTTCATGATTTCGTTTTAGGATTCTAACTAACTTTTTTTGAACATTAATTCTGATATCGAAAGGAAGGACTAGAACGGCCTGAAAATGAGGAAATCGAAGAATATTAACTGATAGGGCGATTTTCTGGTCGGGAAATTTAGTTCGAAGTTTTAAAAAGTAATTCAGAAATTTTGGAGTTCCTTCCAACGATAAAGCTGAAATGGTCATCATAAAGTGTATCGTATTGAGTTTTTGCGACTTTATAGTGGCTAAGACATTTTTAGTCCAAGTTTTCCAGTTCAGCCCATCTCGAACATATTCTGCAAGAGCGCCGGTGGTTTCGTTGCTGGTGTATAGATCAAATGAAGGAATTGAAGAGGCCAATCGAATTAAGCGTTGCAAGGCTTCAGGCGAGCAACCCAAGTTTGAGTTTACAGAAACTTTCATTTTGTGATCGGAGGTGTCGGCTAAACTTTCTAATAAGCTCCAAGTATGCTTTGAAAGCAGAGGCTCACCTCCGGTGATTCTTAACTCCTGCAAATGAGTGCGCAGGGTTGGCCACCATTTCCAAAAGGAATCGACAAAGGTAGGGTTGGGTGAGCGGGGGGCGTTGTGATTCGAGTTGTAGTTCCATCCGGTAAGCAAGAGCCGGAAAGGGCCATTGATCTCAATATCCGAAGCCCATTTCGAAGAAAAGTGTTGATTGCAATAACTGCAAGCAAAATTGCAATTCGAGTCAAAAGCAATCTCTAAAGTTTTTGGAATAACGTTGGCAATATTCTTTTTACTTTTTAATTCTTGAATTTCATGAGGTGAATAGATCTCTGATTTAAAGACACGATCGCTTACAAACTGATTGCCCAAATCTTCAATTCTCCAGCAATAGTTACATTCAGCGGGTCTTTTGCCAGAGAGCATCTCTTTGCGGGCCAATATTTTTTGTGGGGTATTGTGAAGTTGATCGGGCCCTATTTTGAGGTTTTTCGCTTCAATTTGATGAGCTAAAGGGTGATGACAACTAGCTGTCTTGCCACTATTGAGCCATAAGGTAAGATTCAGCCATTTAGCTGCGCAAAAGGTCGGTGAGATCGGGTCTAAATTTTTCTTGCGAAAGTTAACATGACTAGTTGTTTTTGTTTTACTTTTAGGTCTCTGCGACATTTAATTAGTTTTTCAGACTATCTAAGTTGTGTCATCCATTTGTTGCGGCAAGGGATGGCGAAAATTAAGCGAAAGTGATTTGATTTGAAAAAAAAAGGATTTTCGCTATTTGCGGTTCCAAGATCTGGTAGCACTCCCATTGGTCAATTGTTGGGACAGTATCTATTTCAAAATGAACAGATACCTTATCTGTCAGAAGTATTTAATTTGAAGTACTCGCTTCATGCCAACCCAAAAATTGAAGTGGACCCTTGGTTTTTCATTCCGCCTAATAATCAAGAAATGGATCGAATATGGCAGGTGAATCCGAAGTATTTACTAGATGAGATTGATCGACGATATAATGCGATTATCAGTCTTAAAAAAACATACTCCATAAAGATAACATTGCCTCATCCAGGGGTTGAAAGATTATTGGATTTAAGGAATGTATTTGATCCCATTTTTTTATTTAAAAAAGATAAATGGGATCACTTTTTGGGTTATTTGCTGGCCTTCACGCTGGATCATTTTTATGAAGATCAGCCGCTGGTGGCCGGCCGAGAAAAGGTTGTTGTTGCCAACCGTGCATTAGCCGAAAATTTTGCCAAGGGTCTTAAGGAATTGTTGGATCTCTATAATAGAATTGAAGAGCCAAAATTGATTTTTTATGAAGATTTCGTCGCGTGCGGGCCGTCGGCAATTTTGCAGAATATGGGATGGAATCAGGGTTATGATCTTTCAAAAGTGGATCTAAAGAAAAGACAGATTCACGGATCTAAAGAGAAATTGATTGAAAATATAGAAGAAGTCAGAACCTGGTATAATCAGCTCAAAATAGATGAAGTGGAATTGCCGGGGTGAGATGAAAAATAAATTTGTAAGAACATATGAGGTTTTCAGTAAAGATGAGTGCAAAGATTTCGTCACGAGAGTCTTTGCTTTAAAACATCTTTGGTATAAGCGAACCTTACCCAGTCTAGAGGCATTTAGCGAAATCTACAATCTAGGTCGCCCAATTGCCGATAAATTCAGTTCACGAGATAAGTACTTTCAAAATTACTCTCTGGCGAATAACCTATTGCTGGAGCATTTTTTTGATTTCTATTGTGTTTATATTGCACGTTTGGAAGAAGTTTTGAATTCGCCAGTCGCTTTCGCCGAGGATGCAAGTCTGCCAGGATGCAACATCATTAGGGAGCATAGTTTACAATGTCAATTACCTGATCGTTGGCATATTGATTTAGATCACAAATATATAGACTCCTTAAAAGACGCAGATCCTGAGCAGGTGATTTCTTTTACTCTTCCAATTTGTTTACCAGTTCATGGTGCGGGAGTTGATATAGGACTTGAAAAGAATTCGAAGATAGAGTTTTTAGAGCAGGTGCGATACAAAGTGGGGTCGGTGTATTTAATTAATGGCTTAGTCCCCCATCGGATTTCGCCGCCACCATTGCACTGCCCATCTGATTCGTGGCGAATTACTTTTCAGGCCTTTGGATTTTTCAATAAGGGTTCTTGGGTCTTATATTGGTAAACTGTATCGGTGAGAATGAATAGAAATGAATAGGATTCAATTTATAATCATAGGAGCTATGAAGTCGGGGACCACAAGTCTTTGGAAGTACTTAGGGCAGCATCCCCAGGTTTATTTGGGTTCAAAAAAAGAAATTGAGTATTTTTCAAGTGAAGAAAACTATCCCAAGGGAATAGATTGGTATCATTCCTTTTTCCCAGGTCTAAATCTTAAATCAAATGAAGGTAGAATCGCGGGCGAAGCATCACAAACTTTGACAAGATTCCCAAGGTATTCTTCGGATATTCCCTTTAGGATATTTCAATACAATCCAAATATGAGATTGATCTATCTATTGCGAAATCCTCTGATTCGAGCACTTTCGCATTTTGTCCACAACAATATTTTTTTTGATCCAGCTTATGATCAAGATGTTCTGGATAAAGACTTTTTGATTCAAGAAATTGATCTACAGACTCAGACTACTTATTTTTCGACCAGTGATTATAAATTGCAAATTGAAAGATATCTTCAGTTTTTTCCAATGGATCAATTGCAGATCATTTTATCAGAAGATTTGGCTACAGATTGCCGAAATACTTTAACTACCATATATAGGTTTCTTCAAATCAATCAAAAAATGAATTTTGAGATTGCCGAAATCAAAGATAATTCGACAATTGGTACGATTGATAATCAGTGGATGTTGAGACCTAAAGCTTTAGAAATTATAAAGCCATTTCTTTGTGATGGTTTTATTCTGAATCGAACAAAATGTCTTCAGTTGATCGAAAAATTCGAACCCATTATTGAGTTTTCAGAAAACATGACAAATAGAAAGTTGGAGCAATGGAGGGATGTTGATAGCGTCATGGGTTGGCAGAAAGAGGTTTATAGTCAGTTGAAAGCGATGAAGTTTGGGATGAGAATGAAATAGCGACGGTACTTTATTTAATTAATTCCCTGACTTTGTAAAAAAAGTGAATTTTGAAATTTACAACTATACCTAAGATTTTGGTCTCCTGTATGGGAAAGTCGGCTCGTTTGGCTCCCATGGCTCTAGTTATGTAAGTATCTATGTTGTTGGGACCCTTTATATAATTCTTGTGCCACAGATAATGACAGACGATTCTATCATCCACTGCGCAAGCCAAGATATCAAATCGGTTCAAGCTATTTTTTTGAAAAGGGGCGACCTTGACGGTGTCGCCAGGCTTAATAATTGGCCACATGCTGTTCGAGATGACTTCAGCGGCGATTGAGCCAGTCATTTCAAGGATCGCCTTTAAATCATTTAACTTGGCGGTATCCACTATAGTGGCTTGATCGAATATATCAGGTGCGTTTTTAGGTCTCGCCATTAAGCCTTTTCCAGTAGATTTTTTTGTTCCAGATTTTGTACGAGTTCAAGAACACTTTTAGTAATATACTGAGAATCAATGGTTTGGTGTTTGATTTTCAGCCAAGAAATCAATTCGGCTACAGTTTTGTGGCCATCAAAAAATAACCAACATTGGCCTGCCATACGCTCTAATAGAAAGTAATCCTTTAAGTTATTTAGATGAACAACTTGCACCGAGGACGAGTTTTGTATCCTAAAAATGACATTTTCCGAGTGTTTATATCTGGCTTTTAAAGTTGATTCTTTCATAAGTAAAACTTTTCTGATTTTGGCGGACCAAGCCGCTTGATCATTCTTTTGCCAAGGTTCATAAGTGCGGATTCGTAAATTTCAGCACCAGTTCGTTTTGGTAAGTTTGGAACCGGGAAGTATTGGCGATATATTAAAAATTTAAAAGTCTGGTAATCTCTGACTGGTAGTTTTTTAAAAATTGCACAATCAACTATTAATTGAGATCGCATCAGTGAGATCAAAGCTTGTGGGCGTCTAAGGAAAAAGTAGGGTTCACAGGCTAATTTTTTCTTGTCTGCATAACTTTTTAAGCACCAAATATTTGCAGAATCAGCATAGAAAAATTTTTTTCCTCGGATGTGAAAGGCTGGGTCGCCACAGCCAAGAACCAAAAAGCCACCACTTTTGTGAATCATTTCCATGGATTTCATATGCAAAGTTAAAAGTGGGGTCACGCACTTAGATTGTTCCATGTATTGAGGGGCTTCTTCGCTCAAAAACTTCAAAAAATCGACTTCCACTATTTCATAGGCAACTCTTAATTTTTCACACATGGCGACTGCTGACGAAACGTCGCTTATGTTGGCGTCGTCTTTAAATCTTAGGATCAAGCATTTAAAGGGAACTCGGGCAAAAAAGAATGCGTTAGCCATCACAAGAGAGTCGAGGCCTCCGCTCAACGAAAGCCAGATTGGACGTTTCGTTTTTTTATAAATATCTTGTGCAGCCTTGATCAATTCTGATCTATAATCCAGTATTTCTTCGTTTCCTTGGTGGGAAGGGAAAAACGCCTTTGGATATTGAGCAAAGAATTTTTTTAAGTTTTTTGAGCCGATCAGTGACTTTGTCATGAAGTAATTCTAGGAAGGCTACTGATTCCTAGCAATTATATTTACTTCTAACATCTGGCGCTAATTGTGAAAGGAGCAACGAGATTGACCAAGCGAGCTGTGCTTTATTCGGTAAACACCAAATCTCTTTATTTGCGTTTGGTTCTCCAAAGTATTCAATCCTTACGAGCCGTTTCCCCTAGAATACCAATTTTTTTGGTCGTTTATGGTTCTTTAAATGAACAGCAAAAGGGGCCTTTCAGCAGTTTGAATATTAAATTGATCTGTGAGTCCGCAATGCCACAACAGGCTGCCGAGAGTTTAAAATGGTTTGCGCTGTCTAAGGTACAGGAATTTTCAGAGGTTTTATTTGTAGATGCAGATACAGTTTTTATTGATCCTGTGGAGTTCATTTTTGACCGACATCAAAATGCCGACTTTTATGCCTTTCCCGAGTTTGCCACTGGCAAAAGGCATAAAAGGGGTGACAATTGGATCCCGAGGCGGGACAGACCACAAATAATGAAGGCGCTAAGGTTAGAGTTCAATTCTAAAGAGATTCCGATTTTTAATTCAAGTTTGATGCTTTTTAGAAACAGCTTGGTCAAAGATATTGTCAGAGACCTGCCCTTGTTTTCTCTATTGTTTTGGCAATTTCACAATAAAACTAGGGAATTTCCATGTGTGACGATATTTATGGTGGATGAAATTACGGGGGCCCTGATTTTAGGTCGAAATAGAGGGCGAAAAATTAAGAAGTTTAAGCCCGGAACAGTGACCCATTTTAATGATTGGATCCTAAATTGGGACACCAATATTGGCCATGTGGTCCATATTGGCCATGGCGCATTGTCGGACTTTGTCGAGCTATTTGGATTTGGTGTCAAATGAGTGGGCGGGGACAAAAAAATTGATTTTTTTTACGATTACGTTTAGCATTTAAGATATATGTCTAAAGCGAAAAAAAAGCCCCATTTAAAAAAGTCGAAATCTAAGAATTCAGCTAAAAATTCAAAAGCTAAGACGGCTAAGCTTAAAAATAAGGCAATTAAAAAGGTGAGCAAAAAGAAGCCTTCTAAGGTTTCTCGTAAGGTCGCAAATGCCAGCCTTGTAAAGGCGAAAAAGTCGACACGAAGATTAAATTCCACTGAGCTTTTAGATGACCCTTTTGGAACTATCACCAAGCATTCTTTATTTAAGACAAAGTTTCTTTCAATTATTAAAGACGATACGACTTCTCTTTAAAGGTCTTTGAAATTACCAAAATACCTCCCAAGTTTTGCTCTGTTTTACGGCTAAACATTGCAATGTAATTCTTGGATAGGCAGATGAGTCTTTAGACCTACCAATTCTGTGCATAAACTGACCGCTTTGGGTGAGGACTTGCCCCAAACGATGGGGGAAGGTCACAATTTTTTTGTTATTTATGGACTGATTTTCCTGTTCAGGTTCCGTGCTCATAAAATCAAACAGTTGAGTGTCGATGAAATCGATACCAGCCCCGGTTTTCGGAATCGCCAAGGGTAAGGTTAGGCTCATTGTTCCTGAGCCTGGGAATATTGGTTTTTGCCAAGGGCCAATTAGATAATCAACATCAAAATGCCAATCACCTGGCTGGAACTTTGATCCAGGCTTGTTCCAAATGATAATAAATCCAGGCAATGCTCGTTTTCGGCTGAGGATGAATTTTTCTTTAAAGTGACTCTCGAGGCCAAGCTTAAATTTTTCAAATAACCAATGGAAGTCATTCCAAATTGATTTTCGAATTTCCTGTTGAATTTTTTCATATTCAATCAGGTTATCTCTCATTGAAAATCGATTGACGCCTAAAGTGAAGGCGGCCATCTCATTATTCTTTTCGAAATACCCACCAGGTCGCCACATCGCTATGTGTTGAAAAACAATTTTCTCGGCTAAATGACATTCTTCAGCGGTTAATATTGGGAACTGTTGAATGCCGAAGTAACATTTATTTGAAGTTTTCATGGGGCGGTCTTAGGATAAAGCAATGAAAAAAAAGAATCCATCAAAAAGCACAGGTGCCGTAAAGGTAAATTCCAAAGACATTTGGGCTCATCGAGAGTCAATTTTGTTTAGAGAAACAAATGAAAATGAGTTGGTTATAATTGATACAGCTTCGTCATCAGATTATTTCAAGGTCAATTTAATAACTGCAGATCTTTGGAAGATGATCGATGGCAAAAGCACAGTTGAGCAGATAGTTGCAAATCTGGAAAAATTAACTCAAAAAAAGAAGATTCCAGGTATGGATAACTTAAGTGAGCGAGTCCATTCTGCTTTGTTAAATTTTGCCCAGAATAATTTGATTGAAAAACTATAACTTCGAGCTTGGGCGCGACTAATGTCAGCTAAAATTCGCGACAGTCTGACTGCGGAACTAACTAAAGTTCGAATAGATTTAGATTATGATTTGGCAGAGAAAAGTCTTACCTCACAGGATATCTACTCTTTGGGGATTTCTGCTTTTTTGCAAGTGCTGGTCATGTTTCAAAAGAAGTGCATCCGTCAAAAGAGCCGTAAAGGGAATCGCACTTCAATTCCCTTTCATGAGCTATTAGTTTCAATATCGCCCCATTACCAAAGAATCTTTGAAGTTTCTTCTAAAATTGGAATCAAAAACCAATTGATCAAAAAAAGTAGAGATAGATTCTATAGTGAATTCAACCCATTTTCGGGCCAAGCCAACGTTCCGAAAATAACCAGTCAAATGTACCTCAAAGCCTTGAGGGCTAAAAAAATGGCACAAAAAAAAGAATTGGTAAGACTTTTGGACTATAATTTTCCCGTTTATCATGAACATCTTCATGCTATTTATGCTCACTTAATTCCACCAAAGAATGGGGAACGGTTAAGAGACTATTTTATCTTTATTGAGGCACTGACATTTTGTCACGAAAGCCTGATTGCCAAAGACGTTGGAATTTCAGTTTCAGCTGCATTGGCGTCCTGCCGAGTGACCTATCGTGATTTTTTGCAGAGCGGATTCGTTGATGGTCCCAAGTTTACCAAGAGAGAGTTTTTAACAACTTTTTGTGGTCTATTGTTGCAGATGCACCATAAATCATTAAGAGGATTGAAAACCAAGTTGAATGGAAATTTTATTGAAATTAAAGGTAAGCAGGCCATTTTTAAAGATCAATTTTTAAACGGTTATTCACAGTCCTGGCTGAGAAAAAATGAAAAATTAAAATATCCAGAGCATTTGAGAAAAGAAAAAGTTTCAGGTCTTAGAAAGTTAAATTTAAAATCTTTTGGGTGTGAGCGAATTCTTAACGATCAAAAATCTCAAGAAAAACTTTGGAATTGGTATCGGCATACGTTTTTGGTTAAAATCAATTAGTTGTTTCATCAACGGGCTTCAGAAATTCAAAATAAACGGTTTTTTCTTCCTTATTTGCCTTCCAAATTGTCTTAAAAAGGCCAACTTTTTGTTCTGAAAAGTAACCGCCAAAAAGATCCCACAGTCGAGGTTCGTCTCGACGGACTAAAATGTAAGGAATGTCTTGAATTCTCTTTTGAAAGTCAGTCCATGAAATTTGATTGTATTGTGAATAGAATGGATCTGGCCACTGAGGGACAATGGATAAATCCCCATCAATAGATATTGGCATCAATTGGTAAGTTAAATGCCAATATCGCAAACTACAGGCTTCAGGCATTTGACAGATCATAAAAATTTTTGAATCTTTAGGAAGAATGGCTGAAATTCTATCAGCTTCTGAATCTAGTTTTTTGCGAAATTCAACCAGTCTCAATGTTCTAGAAATATTTTGCCAGCCTAGAAAAAAGATTGCGGTCAGTGATATTACGACAGCCAATTGCCGAAAGCGTTCTGTGATTTTAACTTTAGAAAAATATGAAAGACCTAATATCAATGCCGAAAGAAACCAGCCCATCTGGTAGGGATAAAGATATCGACGAAAAGAGCTGACGGCCAGGGCTTCGTTAGGAAAGGTTGCCTTCAGGGTGATTGTATAATGAATAAATAGGACTGCCCAGTAGGCCGCAAGTCCTGAAAAATAAAGTAGCCAAACCTTAGATGAAAACCTTTTCTTATTTTTTAGGCTTATTTCGCGAGATATGAATAAGACTCCTAGTAATGCTAAGAGATGTTCTTTGGGGTTCAGCAAAAACTGTTGAAGCATCCCTTTCAAAGTATTCAATTCATCAGAGGTGAACCTTAAGGCCAAATATTGTTTCAATACTGTCGACCATTCAATTAAAGATTGATCGTAGATTTTGCCAACTTGATGTTTTTCCAAAAAATAGTTCCATCCGAATGTTAATATCAATATTGCGAATAGATTTGCACCCATCGGAAGGGAGCGTCTTTTTAAGGTTTCAATTCGCAAAATTCCCCAAGAGCACACAGAAATGAATGCTAAAATAAAGCCAATAGATTTAAGTGTGGTCATCATAATGATGGCCATTAAAAGTGAAAAAGCTGCTAGCTTAAAATCAGACATAAATGCCGAGGCGATTGCGATGAAAAATAGTATTCCCAAGAATAGATCTGTCATTAGGGACCACAGGTACATGTGATCAGTATTCATTAGGCAAGTAGCGAAAAATAGAGCGAAGCTCAGAAAAGTGACCAGGATCTTTTCCTTCTCTAAAAAGGGTCGTTTAAAGGTTAGCGCTAAAGTTCCAATAAGAAGTACTGTAAGAACGGTTGCAACTTTTGCAAAATACCAAGCGTTCTCGCTAGTGGGGTTAGAAAAAGTCAAAAAGTGAATCCATAGACCTTGGCCATGTACAAAACTAGCAAATTTAAAGTATTCTTGGTTTTTTGGAAGCTCCTGGAACAGATTTAAGTGCTTAATGACTGCCGCCCACACTTCGTATTCGTCGCCCAAGTGAACCTGAATTTGAGTTGAAATAAGTCCTAAGGTGGTAAGCGAAATCAATATAAAATAGTCCCACTTTTGAGGGGGCAAAATCTGCCAACGGTTGAAATTTAAGTAAAGAAATAGGCTCAGAAAAAAAGTGAACCAAACGAAGCGGTTTCCTATCTCGATGACATCTGTCAACCCGGCTAGGTAAACAGCGGAATAGGTGGAGATGATGCAAATAATAATCTTAATCAAAGCACCATTGAATCGATCTGATTTAAGAACAGTTAATCGTAGTAATAAAAAAAACAAAAAGGTGCTAATCATGGATAAAGTAAATGTTAGGCGGCAACACAGCGCGCAGTCAATGTTGATCGAAAATTACTAATTCACCCATGGTGCATGAGTACTGTAAGATTCAAGGGAATGAGTGAAAAAATACGACATTTTTTTATTTTTAATAGATCCGTATCAAGGTGCTTTTGGATAGTTGGTGTTTTGCTTTTCTTGCAGGCCTTGGCCTTGGTATTCGCAGCTTGGAGCCATCGCCCCTTAGCATTCGACGGTGGCTGGTGGTTTTACAATCTGATGTTCAAAGACCAGTTTTTCCATAACTTTCACCAGCCATTTCATCGATACTCTGATGGCTTATGGCGTTTGCCTAGTCAGATCATTTTCTATTTGTCCGATTCAGACCTGTCATTAAAAATAGGTCTTAGATTGGGCGAGTTTCTAAGCCAGTTTCATCCTCTGCTGTCTCTTGGGTGGAGTTTTTGGTTTCTTGGTAAGAAAGAACGCATAGATTTGATTTATTTTCCGATCCTGGGTTTTGTGGTCGGATCCTTGCCTGTATTAGCTTTCGCTGCCAATGTGGCTACAACGGCGGTGACATTTGCTTGGCCAATGGCACTCATCATTTTGTTGGGCAACTGGAAAAAAAAGACGACAATGTATTTCTATTGTTTACTTGCGATTGTTTACGCCTTTTCTTATCCAAGCGGTGTTATTTTGTGGCCATTATTTCTCTTTTTTTTGATTGAGAAGGGAAAGTTTGATCGTGGATTTTTTTTACGTACGGCTATTCATGCTTCAATATTTGCGGCTATTTTACAGGCATTTTTATTTGCAAAAGAAGTGAACTATGAATGGAATTGGGGGACTCAATTTGCATGGAGGTTGAGTGAAATTCCAGTGGCATACTTTAATTTTCTAGCGCTACTTCTACTTGCGGCAATTTTGTTAGAGCCAGTGTTTTCGAAAATTCGAGGAAAATCTTTTTTATTCATCTCATTCATAGGTTTGCTTTTGTTTTTTTTAGCAATGTTTGGTTTGCTTTTAAACCTTTTTCAAAGCTCAGAAGGCTTGAAAGGGGCCTTCAACTATCGTTTAGTCGCTTTGCCGATGACAGCATTGATATTGATCCTGTTTAATATTCAAATTAAAAAGGGAGCTTTAAATTCTAAATTTGAAAAAGCTAAGTGGTTTTTTTTAATGTCTCTTCAGTTGGTTTCTTTAATTGTGGATATTCATTATACAAATGAATGGAACCGCGGCCGTTTCGAAATTGAAAGAATAGTCGGTGACAGAAGTGGTTGTTTCTTTCAAAGCAGAGATTCTTTTAGTGTAGATATAAACACCCTGGTGCCGTGGTCCACGGGCTTTTCATCAATAGTTTGGCAGATGTCCTATCGGCCTCGGTATGTTTTTTTTATTGAAGATTTAACTGGTCCAATGGGTGCAGGTGAAAAGTGTCAGGAATTTTTTGGCGGCCAGCGACCTGAAACCAGATTGACGAGTAAGATTATCAATAAAACCTGGAAGGTGAATTGGGAGTTGGTACGTGGTGAGAAGCAGTTTTGAAGTTTATAGGTCTATTTTGGCAATGAAAGAAAATGAAAGATTCATCAGTAAATGGCAAAAGTAAAAGTTTTTTTGAAAATTTTTGGAGCTATTTTGATTTTGCTAGCAGCAATTGAACTAGGCATCAGAGCATTCAATCCAAAACTCCGAGACAATCCCTTTAGCCCTAGGATTCGAAATAATTTGGGACTAGTTCCAGACGCTGAGATTTTGATGAAAATGACACCTAATTTTAGTGCGCAATTTAAAAGAAAACCAGAAAACGGAGGCCAGGTTATAGATTGGCAGACCGACAATGATGGATTGCGAATGATTGGCAATAAAGGGGACGAGAAGTACAGGATTCTTTTATATGGCGATTCTAATTTCTTCGGTGCATTTTCCGAAGTTGATAACTCTTTTGCTAAGGTACTAAAGGATAAATTGGAAGCGGTCCTCAAAAAGGGAGTAGCAGTATTTAATTCGGGAATAGTTGGAGCTGGTCCAGATCAATTTTTGATAAAGTTTTCGAAAGATATAGAAAAATATCAACCAAATCTAATTGTATTGGGAATTTTTGCGGATAATGATTTTGGAGATTTGATTCGTAACAGACTTTTTGAATTGGCTGAAAATGGTAACTTCGAAAGAACAAAGCCACCTGAGCGGTTGGATTCTTACTTTTATGGCATGCCGGAGATGGCATCTGATAATTTCTGGTGGCGAACGTTCAATTCATTCGCTATCGTGCAATATATCTATTTTTATAAACGAAGAAACTTTCCAATTAAAGAAAGTATTGAATTCTATCTACAAGAAAATCAAAAGCAACTTCAATTATATCAATCAAAATCTGAACTTAGGTATTCACATGTTTTAGATCATTATGACGCAGATTTGGCCATGTTTCCGGACTCGGACTCAGCGCGCTTAAAACGTCAGCTGATGAATGGAGTCTTGGCGGGTTTTGCAAATCTATCCAAGCAAAAAAACGTTCCAGTTTTGGTGATTGTTGAACCTTCTTCGCGGGATTTGACAAAGAACTTAAGTCCCAATTTTCAAAATTTCAGTGCCTTTTTGGGATATAAGCCTGAAAATATGTCCTCTTTTGTGCAGCAATCCTGTGAGGCTGCCCAGCTTCCATATATCAATTTATTTTCTGACTTCCAAAAAAATGATCCCTCCAGTCTTTATTTTATAGAGAATGACGATCATTGGAATGATAGAGGTCAAAAATTGGCGGCAGAGTTGACCGCAAAAAAAATATTACGGATGAAGGTTTTGTTTAATTAATCGGGTGCATTTCTGGGGGCCAATCATGTTTGCAAATTATGGAAATTTTAAAGAAGGTCAGTTGTCCCGCTTGCTTGGTCAGGAAGTGTTAGCTAAAGAGCTGATTTTTAATCAAGAGCAAAGTGATTTCGATCTCATGTGCAAACATCTCTATTTTTTGGTCAAATATGAAATTGAATTAGAAAAGAAATTGAATTCCAGTTCTCCAATTCCATTTCATCATGTGCTTTTGCAGAATTCGGCTCTATATAGAAGAACTTGGGAAATATCCCAAATCTTGGGCCTGAAGCCTAATCCAGCCATGAAATCATTTTTACATTTAGTTCGTGAATTTCAGCCTTTTTCGAAGGAGCTAAATTGCTCAGTTGTAAAGTCCTCAATGAATTGGGTTGCCAATCAAAGTGAAAGTGGATTTTTTAATCGAGAGACAGTTAAATTTATTCAAGTCTATAATTGGTCCTATTTTCATGAAATGTGGCATTCCATCTATTTTCACCTTGTACCTTTTACCAATGAAGAGGATATCAGCAAATACTTTGTTTTTTTTGAGGCTATGGTAACTCATCAGGAAGCAATATTGGCTTTTGAACTGGGAGATTTGGGGCAAAAGGTGTTGAGATTTTCTAGGACTGTTAACAATGCTCCTGTAAATCCTAAAATTTCTTTAAAAGGTAGCCGAGATGATTTTGCAGAGGCTATCATTGAGTATTATATTGATCGAATGACCAAAGATTCAGAAACGGGTCAATGGAGTTATCGGCACTGGATAACTGAATACTGGCTTTCTAAATCTCAGATTAAGAATTATCCAAAAAAGTTTAAAGAAATGAATGCGACACTAGGTCTGCAATTGCCCACCTATTCCATTCCCAGTTATGATCCTAATTACCTGATGGCAAATCCGCAGGTTATCTTTGGCTTTATTAATTGGTATCGTTCGTTGGTATTGGGCTGAAAAATGTTGAAAAAAGAAAATCATATAAATTTTAGAATTTCCAGAGGTGATTTTGATCTTTTGAAAAAAATTTTTTTGGCGAATGAGGCTGACGAAATCCCATTCAATTCTTTTGTTCTGAGGGAGTCTCCTTTTTTCAGAAAACAGAAAGATTTTCTGGATCAATATGAATTTCAGTGGGTCGGAATTCATGGAACTACTCGGCAGATGCAAATCAGGGCATTGCAAGCTAAAGAAGAGATCTTCTATCCAGCAACCAAGCTTCACCTTGAGTGGCTTTTTAAATTTGATGGTGAGCAAGACATCTACCGCCTTTTTTGGAATATTATGTGGTGTCACTGGTCTTTGATTCGAATGGTTTTGCTGAAAAATATTCGAATAGTGTTTAAGGCCGGTGATCAAATAAACACCAGAGATTGGGCTATTTTTTGTATAGCCATGGCAATTTATTTTGAGAAAAAGGTTCTTTTTGAGTTGCCTAAGGGAACTAGAGAACCTTTGGTAAAACTGGGTTGGTTTCAGATTCCATTGGCTGATTTAGAAAAAGAAGAAATAGAATATCAGGCGATCATCTCAAATTTGAAAGAAACTAAATTTTTGGACTACTGGATTCGATCTTATCCACAAGATTGGCGGCCAGAAGATCAAAGTAACATTGTGGTAAATAGAGATCGTTTTCCAGTTGTTATAAATGATCTAAAGAATTTTGGTGAAAGTGTTGAAAAATTTATTCGAGACACAACCTAAGTTTAAAATGGATCAGCTGTTCCTCTCATCAATCTATTGAAAATGCGGTAAAACTTTTTTCCTTCTTGGCTTTTTAAATAGCCTAATTGTGATCGGTTTTTTTGAAGGTGTTTGTGGAGCTTGGGCCAAAGTTTTTGCAGGTTATTTTGGCAAACTTGAATTTCCTGGCGGCTGATAGGGACGGTTTTCCTTCTATTCTGGATTTTGGTCTTATTGGTTTTTGCTTTGTTCTTTAAAAAACGGACAAAGTCTTTCGCGAATTGATTGGCATCCGATTCAACCTTTTTCTGTTCTGAAAAAACGGAAAAATTATTTTTGATGAAAAAAACATTTCTTTGAATTGCTGAATGATGCGCGCCCCAAGGGCTCAAAATGCAAGGCCAGCCATTTTCTTGCGCCTGAGCAAGGGAGACTCCGAAATCCTCATGAGTGTGTTGTGATAAAGAAATGAACACGGGATTTTGGTATTTTAACTTGAGCCAGGAGTCTTCATTTTCGTGAAGGTGTATGGCTGGTGGAGTCGTCCAGTCATTTGTTTTAATTTTCGAAAGTAGCACTTTTTTGAAATCACTTTTAGATAGGCTATATAAGTGATGGTGGGGAGTCATCTGATCGAAATGACCACATAGGTGCAATTCCACTTTTAAACCATAGTCAACTTGAAGTGTTTTAGCTAAATTTATACAATGAAACACCCCTTTTGCAGTCGCAAATCTACCCCCATAGACTAAAGTGAATTTGTCATCTATTTTTGGAAAAGGTCGCTGTCTTTTTAAGATAGGGAATAATTCATATCTGGGGATTACATTAATGTTTTGGGCGGGGATTTTTGCAAACTCAATAAGAACATTTTTTTGAGATTGGTCAAGAACCCATAGGATCAATCTTTCTGGCCAAAGGTTGATTTGAGCAAATCGACTGAGCGGGCTTCCAACCAGGACCACATTAACTGTGTTTTTGTTTAAGCAGGCCTGGATCCATTCGGAAGTTAAGTTTTCATTCTCAGCATCAAAATAGATAAACGGCTCTGAATTGAAAAAACTCTTCAAGGCTTGCTTCAGAATCTTGTTGCTTTTAAGTGGCTGTGGACTTTTTTTTGGCAAATTCTCTCCGTTTTTTTATGAATTCAATTAATCAAATGAAAGCTTGAATATGGTGGCCAAATGCCTCAGGCCATCTCGAAAAGTTCTGAGGTGAGAGGAACGTAAATTTTTGCTTCGCCTATAGGAAATGGGAACTTCAACGATTTTCAAGTTGCTTTTAACAAATAGGATAATGAATTCAGAGGCAAACTCCATGCCTGTGGAATGAAAGTTTAGATTTGAGAGGGCTGATCTTTTGAAAGCTCTAAGCCCCGAGTTGACATCCCAGCGACCAGTTTGAAAAATAGTTGCAATTAATATTGAAAAAAAAGGAGTGCCAAAATAGCGATGCAAGGCCGGCATTGCTTTGGTTTCCATTGATTTATTTAAACGACTCCCTATGGCTAGATCAAATTCTTTTTCGCAAAGTATGTTTAAAATTCTGAGTGCATCTTTTGCTGAGTAAGTGCCATCCCCATCTAAGTAAACGACAAATTCAGACTGACTTTCTTTAAGGCCTTTTCGAATTGCTGCGCCATAACCTGGGGTGGTCTCAGTAAGTAAGACAACTGGAAACTTTTGAGCAACTAATTTGGTTGAATCAGTGGACTCATTGTCGACAACTATAATTTTAAATTTAAACTGTGATTTTTGAAATTCTAAAAGGAGTTCTTGAATCAGTGATCCTAAATTGGCCTGTTCGTTTTTGCAGGGAATTATGATGTCGACGGAATTTAAATTTGAGTTGGTCATGGCCTACGGAGTCTCACGGTTAAGGCGTCCACATATTAAAATTTGCACAGATAGTTTTGTTTATTTCATATTCTGTGGGCAAGTCTAATAGACTTTCAAGTTGAATTGTTGAAAACGGAAAATTGGTTGGCAATTTGCCTAAGAATGTCAGGGTATGGGATGCCAATTGCCGGTTGATATTTAAGAATCTTGGTTTCCTTTGATCTTTTTCATAGAGTCTAGTGACTATTTCTTTAAATGAAATTGGAGTGGCATTCGCTAAAACTTGGGGGTTTTCAGTATAACTGGGCGGATCGCTGTCCATTTTCAAGATGGTAGACGCTAAATCGTGGACATGGGTAAAATGAAATTTTTGTTCTCCGTTGTCTATCAGGGGAAATATGGGGAAAAGTTTTGTCAATTTACGAAGACCTTCTAAAGTAGGTCCTAAGTTTTGGTTGGTAAACAAAAGGCCTGGGCGCAAGATAAAAATACCGTTTTGACGTGCGAACTGTTCTACAGAGTATTTGCTGCGCCCATAGGTGGAAAGGGCATTGGGGTAAGAACTTGTACTAGAAATAAAAAATATAGATTTGATCAGTGGATTTTTTTTTGCAGCCTGAAGTGTTCGAATGCTGCCTTCAACGTTCAGGTTGAAGTATTTATTTCGACTTTGTGTTTTATCCCAAGCGCAGTGAATGAATATTCCTTTTGATAGGCTGGAAAAGTCTAGATTTGGATTTTCTAAGGAATATGGAAGTCCCGCGGTTGGCCGATTTTTTTCAACATTTATTCGGTCGATCTTATTGATGTTCATTGGTAGGCGGCTAAAGTATTTGAAAAGCTCGGTACCTAGATATCCAGAAGATCCCGTTATATGAACTGTGCTAGTGTGCATTTCGGACAATCCGATCAGCGTTAGTCATGACGCCTAAGGTGGGAGGTTGAGCCGGAATTTCGACAAGTGAGCTGGAGTCTACGACGTAAAGTCCAGCGCATTGCCACATTTCTCCCTGCAAATTGACCGTGTTGACCTTGGGAGATGAGCTCATGGGAAGGCTGGCTCCCACATGAAAGCTTTCTCCAACTTGCATGACTTTAATAAAAGGTAAGACGAAAAAGCCCAAGTCAAAGCAGTTGGTCAGAAGTTTTAGATAGGTTTTTAATATTATTTTGATTGTTGAAAGTTTCCGGTTTGCTTTTACTTCTAGTCCTGAGGAAGTTGGTTCGATTGTAAGGGTGCCTGAATCCTTGGAGTGCAAGTAGGACTGTAAAATCAAAAGGCGAGTTTCTAATAAACTAATCAAGTACTTGCCGACAAAAACATTTTTCAAGTAGTCCAGAAGCATTTTTTTAAATGCAGGATTCAAAAAATCGTAAATTTGAATATAGACAGGTTCTGGCAAATTCAAGTCGAGAGATGCTTCTGAAAGACCAATTGTGTTTGATTCTCGAAAGTGTTCGTTTTTGCATAGGGCTAAAAAAATAAAATACTGACTATCCTTCGCTAAAATTTGTGGGGCACATAATTTTGAATTCAATAAGATTTCAGCAGTGCCAAGAGCGCCGGCTCCTAAAAATATTTTTTTACTGGTGATGCGCTGGTTTTGTGTGGTGACTAGGGTAAGGGTTGAGTCATCATTTTTCTCAATGTTTCGCACTTTGGCTTTTAATAGAAGATCATCTGTAAAAGAGTTATCTAAGAGTCTTGTTAAGCCAGCATTCCATATACTGTGAGTCGGGCAACCCCAAAGACATTGGCCACAGCCGTTGCAGGGTTGAGATATAGGAGACATTGCTAGCCTGGTCTCTTTGAAGGTATATCGCTTTTGTTTTCTGGCGAGCAGACTTTCTATCTTAGAAGAAAGAAACAGATTGGAGCTCGTTAGACCGATTTCTTCAGAATCTGAGTTCCGAAAGAAAGCTCGAATGTTTTGTTCAGAAGCTTTCCAGTCTGTGTGGTCTATTTCCCAGTCTTCAACTAACTTTTTTGAAAATCTTTGAATTGCGGCTCCCCAGACATTTGAAAATCCCCCCAAAGCAGAAGAGCGAAAGGCAAATCCTGATTTCAAAACAATGTGCGAATCGTTTGCATAGCAATCATATGAACCAAAGCGAGATTTAATCAGCCTCTTTTTGTACTTCTTATCGTTTTTGATTTGCAAATCTTTCGGATTGTAGACCCCGTCGTCTACAATTAAAGTTCGCCATTTGCGTCTATAGCAGGCTTCTGCTGCAGCAAATCCTGCCGGTCCCGTTCCGACTACAATGGCATCAAATATTGGTGTTTTGGCTTCTGAAGAGCTGTTCAGTTTGTGCTCCTATACTCTTTAGTTCGCCAGGTTTAGTCACGATTTTCAATGGGAATTTGATATGCTGTTCCTTAAGGGCGACGAGTCAAATTTCTTTTGTCGAATATTGTGTTTCGATCTTCAATTGGATTAGAATCTAGAGGTGGGCAAAGTTCTGAAATATTTTATTTATGCAGTTATTAGTTTTGGTTGGTGTTCCATTTTAAGGGCACATTATGTCGTTGATTGCATGATCTTAGATGACAGCAGGAAATTGATCCGCCAATACCCTGGGGAGATTTGTCTTTTTCTTTCTGATGGCAGCTTTATAGCGACCTTTAAGGATATTGGAATCCCGTCTCCGGATACAAAAGGCCGGGTTGACCGAATTGGGCCTGATGGATCTGTTCTGTGGTCGAAACCTCACTTCACCCATCATCAGTTGAATCTTTCAGTAAACCAAAAAGAACTTTTGGTCATGGCGACAGAATTTGTAAAAAATGATCCCGCACCACTTTGGGCAGACGTACTATTGGTTTTAGACCTGCAGAAAGGGAAAACATTAAAAAAGAAGATCATTGGAGATAACCCAAAACAGTTTTTGAAAGACAATAGATATTCTCGGTTAAATTGTAGAACCTATAATGACAAGGATCTGCGAATTCCATTTTGTGAGATCTCCCACATCAATGCATTTATGGAAATTGGCCCGAATAAAAATTCTTCAAATGTGAGTTTTTTAAGTGAAGGCAATTATTTAATCACAGATGCAAATCCTGCCAATGTTCATGTTTTAGATAAAAATTTAAGTAAAATTATATGGAGCAAAAGTTTTCGTCCAAAGGCCTTTGGGCTGATACATGATGGCCAGGTTTTGCAAGATGGAACTATTCTTTTTTATAATAATCAAGGACCTTTTCCTGACTATGGAATTGAAAGTTTAAAGAGGTCTGCAGAAATGAATTTTTATGATCCTGGTTTGGATCAAATTGTCAGAACTGAAAAAATTGACTCCAAATGGCCAAAGGCGTTTACGCTTTCGTTTGGAAAGTTCGGTTTAGATTTCATTATAAGAAATAAAAGTGATTACCAAATTTACTCTCCGGATATGGGAGGAGTTCAAGATTTAGGTGAGGCCTTGCTTTACAACATCAACTCGCCGGTAGATGGTGGATATGCTCTGGAAATTAATCATGCCATGGGTGGCAAGCAATGGATTTGGAATTTTCCATTTAATCATAAAAAAGGCGTTCCAGGTGCTTTCTTGCAAATTAAGAAAGTCAACCTGGATCAATTTTTAAAAAACAATAAACTTTAATCGGTTCTTATCTCATCGCTTTTATCAAGTGCTGTACTCAATTGATTTTCGGCACTGCTTGAGTTTTGCAATTCAGTGGTGAGCTGGAAATGGCTTTCCAGGTATTTCAACTGCATTCCAAATATTGGAGCCAAATTTTCAAGTTCAGCCAAGTTTTGGGGGTTAAGCGTGGCCTCGGTCGAAACTCGAATTTCCAAAAGTGTGCTCGTGTCTGATTTTAGCAATTCGACATTTAAAATTCCAGTTTTTTGAAGGTTGTAGTGCCGAGAGGCGGTCTCGTAAATTAGGTAAAATGCCGCCCTGAGTGCCAAAAAATAGCTATCTTGAATGTTTGTGGAAACCTTGGCGTCGACACTGCCGGCTCCCTTGTTGCGTAAGAAATCAGTTAACTTGTCCTTGAATAGTTCCTTGTCAATTACACTATGTGGGTCCGATTCGTCGCCAATTTGATCGGCCAGCTTGGAATCAAAATTAAGCATTCCCGAGAAATAGCGGTGGAGAGCACTGGTCAACAATAGTTTCAATGTGCAACTTAAAATATAGTCACTGTTTTGAAATTTCGAAAAGTGATCAATTTTTTTACTATTTAAAAATAAAAACCCCTTGCCAATTTTTCCTATCGAAGAGGCAATGGTAAAACTGGAATTGATGCCCATGGCATGCAATCTTCCCAGTGACCTTTGAACAGGTTTTTCTTCCGTATTGAAACGCTCAACAACTTGATTTAGATCGCCGCAAATTCGAACTTCACCTTCGTTGATTTTAAAAAGTGAAGAGTCCTGAGCAACAAAACAATTGTATCCTGGCCTCATAGTATCTTCAGAAATGTCAGCCGAACTGAAAACGGAAATGGCATTCAGGCGCTGCGAGAATGGAGTGGCAATGGCAATACAAACTCGGCAAAGATCGAATCTTGCGCCGGCCTCGGCGATGCATTTGTTTATTTCGGAGGCAAAGGAACTCAGAGGAATTTCGCCCGTGGAAAGTTTATTTTCTAAATTAATCAATCTCGCCATCAAATAGGACTCATCTTTAGTTAAATCTAAAGAGGTGGATTTCAATTTGTTGAAAAGGTAAATGTTTAGTTTTTCGTTTTTATTTTTTGGTATGGTCTGTCTCGTGTTTTTTAGAGACTTCATTTTGGAATCTTTTTATAAATTTGACAATAGAATGTCTTAATGAAGTCTAGAAACTAGTTTTAAAAATTGAGACTGAGTTAGAAATGCAAAGATCGCGTTTAGTTAAGATGAGACAGAATTACTCGCCCCATGGATGCTCGATAAACTCAATTTTGAAGTGATGTCTCTGTTTTTGATTGCTAAATTTTCTTCGGTTCGATAGTCAGTGGCCAACTTAAAATGCTAAGGGGCCATTTATGAGACATATAGTACTTCTTGTTGTCGGTGTTATTGCAGGGTCAGTCGCTTTCGCTGAGAATTGCGCGGAACCTCGTGTTCAGTTTGAACAGCGAAAAGAAAATGCCGAAAAGCTTTTGGACTCTAGTTACGATGTGTCGCGGCTGCCTCGGCCAACTCAATCTGAATACAACTGCATGGGTTCCAGTTTGATGGCTAATCGTGATTTTGAGCAAAATCATCGGGCGGAAACCTACAATATGCTTTTGAATAACCAAGAGCTCGAGTCCATTGCTTCGCTAGAGGGATTGCAAGGGGTCGCGGGGGCCTGTGGTTTTGAATCTGACCTCAAGGACCTAGTCGGAAAATTGAACAGCAGAATGAACGATAAGGCGACGGACCTTGGTCGCTTGATACAGCAGGAAAAAAATTATGGACAGTACCAAGGGATCATGACGGCAATGCTGAAAACAGCATATCAGCGCGAACAGCAGGGAGATGGGAATTCTGCATTAGCTAAACATCAAGCTAAGATGATGTCTTTAGAATTGGTTGATTTTGCATTGGGTGAACTTGCAAGCACTCATGATTTTCAATATGACCTGACAGCTGTGATTCAGCTAGCGAATGTCGCAATTACTCTTGGCGGAACAACGACTGATGAAATTATTCGACGATTTGAAAACCTCTACAAATTTAATGTTGAGGTGAATGGGGATGTTGAAGTTGAAATTGATGGCGAGCAGATATCTTATCAGTCTGAATTGAAAACACCCCGATTGGATGGCCATTACAATCTCGAAGCTTTTCGATTTGACTTTGAGCCGATGCCTGCAGAGTTCAAGTTTAAGGGGCAAATGAGTGTGGATGACGGTGAAGGGAAAGTTTCCCCAAATTTTTATTCTTCGCCAGTGAATCTTGAGATCAAGGCTTGTGAGTTAGTTCCGACAGTGAAAGTGAAAGTATTAAAATTTGGTCCCGAGCGAGAAAGCTGGAAGCTATGTGCAGATGGCGAATGTCACTCGTTTTTCGTTCCGACGACAATGCAATCATTGGTTCATATGTCATTAGAAGCTCAATATCGCTTTGAGCCGCACGAGAGCGGAGATCCTTGGTATGTTTTTTATGTGGAGCCATTTCGCAATCGGCAGATCATTTTAGGAGAGAAGACTTTCGAGGGTCATAAGCAGATGGATGATATGGTCATTGATTCCGAATACTTTTTTAGAATTAAACACGCACCTTAGGTTTTGGTGCGTGAGATCAAATGCGATATCTGATTTCTAAATAGCCAAATTAAAATCCAAATTCGTGCCGGGCTCGTTCCGTCCACGGATCATTGGGCATTTCATCGATGAGCTTTTTGTAAAGGGCTCGGGCTTGAGAATCCAATTGGACTTTTAGGCGTGTCCGCGAATCATGAGTGATCAGATCCTCCGTAGTCATCATCCAAACGGCCAGTTTGTGATTGGGCACGACTTTCGGATCTTCTGCGAAGAAGGAAAATTCGCTTAATGTCTGAATTAGTTCAAAGACGCAGACGGAAAAGTCTGGAAAAGTTGGACCTTGCTTAAGAATGGACTGATACCTAACTATAGCGGGAACGTAATCTCGGCGCATTCTGGATTTGCGAGCATCCGAGATCAGATTGACTGTAAACCCCTGCTGAAGCTCATGTAACCAGCCCCTTAGAATGGGAATTTCTGGGGAGTTCGGATATTTTTGGATGAAGCTAAGAATGCTGTAGTTCGATTTAAAATTTTCACTGCTGATCTGTTCTACTTGAATTCCTAGAGCATATTGAAACCAACCGTTGTCGAGCTTGGGATCCTGTGCTGCAAGTTCGTGGACCGCTTTGACAATAGTTAGTCGAACCTTTTCTTCAAATTCCGACCCCGGTCTATTGATTATAAAAAACTCGGCATCTTGGAAAACAGCATTGTAATCATATTGGAAAAAAGAACTTTCAATTTTTTCAGAAAGCGCCCAGCTCAGCTGTTTGGCATTGTCTGTGTTGATGATAATTTTGTCAAAATAGGCGATGGCTTCGCAGTACTTTCTATTGATCTTTAATTCCGAAGCTGTGCTCGCTAATAGATCCAGGCGCGATTCAGTGACCTCATATTTTTTTGTGCAGGGACCCGGCTTGGTCTTGTCCCGTAATATATCTGAAGCCGAATATCCAAATGATTTGTGAGTTGAAAAAGCACTCAATAATACAAGTAAGCCAGTTAAAACATTTCCTGATTTCATATATCCCCCCTGAAGTGAGCAAAGCTATATTTCAATTTTTGATTTGAGGTTGATGCCAAAGTTCGGCTCGGTAAAATTTATTATTTTGTGGCCGCAAATTGCAGTTTTTAAGAAGCCGCTTTGTGAAAGCCTTAGAATCTTTGGTGAAAAGTAGAAATAGGAAGAATTTTTCGCACACGGTCGTCGTAAAACGTCAGTCGAGCAATTGACCCAGTTGTCGGTGTCATCAAGTCCTTTCAGCGTTTTGTTTACGTTTGAATTCAATATTTTAGCTCATTTTCAGCAAGGTGATTTTTGAAAAATTTGAAGTTGGCTCGAACTTTGGAATCGCCGCTTTCGGGTCGGCGCTATGGGGGCGTTGATCAAAAAACCGTTTCGAAGGGGGAACTATGAATCTTTCTAACCACGCAGCTAAGGCTGCTCTATCAGCTGTCCTAATGTTGACAGCAGCTACAGCATCAGCAACCGGAGATCTGCCGCCATGGCTGGATGTTTCGGGTAATGTGAACTTTGATGCTCAAGCCAACAAAGAAGGCAATGGCCTTGGCGATGCTCAGTATCAGGCTCAAGATGCTGAACTTCGTTTTGAAATTTTGGCTCGTGAAGGCGTTAAGCTAGTCATTAAGGCCGAGCTCGAGAAAGTCTTGAACAAATACATCAAGGACGAAGACCTAGACACTCAGTTGGGTCAAATGTTGGAAGAAGCTTACATCGAAATTCAAACTGACAAATTTGGATTGCCAAGAGCCATCGTAACAGTTGGTAAACAGCGTATGGCTTTCGGTCAGCGAATTGCTGAATTGCCAATGTTCAAAGACTCTTTGCTACACAAGTTGAACAACGAAGAGGAAATGATCGGCTTCACAGTGACTTTGCCAGCAAACTTTTTCAAGGTTGTGGATACAGTTGCCATCAGTTTGTATGAAACTGGCGCTGGTGACCTGAAAATTTCCAAAGAAAAGGGCGCAACGATTCAGTTGAGCAAAAAACTAACTCAGCAAATCGAACTGCAAGTTTCTGCATTGATGAAACAGCACGAAGGTTCAGAAACTGAATCACGTGGAAGCATTGGTTTTGTCTACACAAGCGAAGATGGAGCTTTCAAAGTTTGGGCAGAAGGCGTTGTGATGAAACACAATCCTGAGTATTTGAACTCTCGATATGCAGCGACTGTTGGTGCAGCCGTGAAAATGGGTCGGGGAGCAGTAGTCATTGAAGCGTCTATGATTGAAAAAGTAGGCCGCGAAATCGCATTGGCTTACAATCTTCCGGTTGGATCTAATTTAATCTTAAGCCCAGAGGTTCGTTACATTATTCATGAAAATGGCGATAAAGAAACGGTTGTGGGAATCCGAGCTCGAATTGAATTCGGAAAATCAAACGAACGACAGGTTGGTCCTCGTTAATTTTAACCAAGACTAAATTGAGCAAAAGAATAAGGGCTGCCTCCTAACCAGAGGCGGCCTTTTTTTGATGAGCTTTTGTTTAATTGCCTTTTCGGCCGCCGCGAGCTGGTCCAACAGGCGAAGATTTCGCGAAGCGCGATTTTTCTGGCCGAAATTTGCGATGAGCCTCGGTCAAAGTCCCAGATTTTTGCGCAGCCATTTTACGGTTATTGAGTTCAACAAGAAGATTGGTTTTAGGCGTTGTTTTTTCCATTTGTGAAGGACTAGCATAAGTCCTGTGGTGTGAAACCAGGATTTAGCCTTTTTATTGACATCATTCATTTTCAGTAAACTTTTTATAGGGCTCTTGTTAACTGGGATGAACATCGGGCTTAAAAACCCCAGGGACAAAGCCCTGAGGTTGATGAAAAGCATGTGACAGTGCAGTCAATTACTCTAATCGAATTTTTGTGCTCTTATCGATCGAAATGGGAGCTCCGTTGTTCAGTCTTGGGCTTTGACGAACAAAGGTGACATCCACGAAAATCAGTTTTCCGCTTTGGACATATTTTGAAAGATCACCGGAGCTGACTCCGATAGCGGCCAATTTGATTTTAGCAACACCATTGCTGTCAGTTACAACCTGATCTGCAGTCAGAACTTTGTCCAAGAAGGTTTCTTTTTTTAAGTTTAAAAAACCTGCCTGACGTTTCAAAACCAGGTGATAAGTTTTCTTTACGGCGGCGTGGGCAGGGGCTGCGTCCTTTAAAATCAAGACCGCATTGTTTCCTGTATTTTGAATGTCCAAATTTCCAACCAAAGACGGATCGCTATATGGAGCCGGATTCAACAGTCTTGCATATTTCCCTTGAGTCTCAAATTGGACGGGCGCTGATAATACATGACCAGATCTAGAAACGGCTAGCGTCACGGTGTAGTCTTGTGAATCATCCAAATCGGCCGTTGGAATTGCAATGGTCGCAGATTTATCTGCCTTCAAGATTTCCTCAGCTTTGTAGGTTTTTGAGAACACAATTTTTTGATCCAAATTGCCAGTCATCACCACCGAATAATCAGTTTCATATCGTGTGTCGGCTCCGGTGTCGGTGAAGGTTAAGTTCACCACATCTGCGTTTTCTTTTAACGTGATACTTTTTAAAGATTCTCGGCCTAACTGCGAAGAATCGATTCGATCAAATAGATATTCGGTTTTTTTTGCAAAAGTCACTGGCGCCGCTAGCACAATGCCGTCTCGTTGAACAGTCAGTTCGATTGTGTAATCGAGATCAGGTGAAATGACCTGGTTCAAAGGAATCACGACATTTGAAGTTCCTGCATTTTCGTTTTTTGTTTGAGCGACAATAGAGCCCGTCGACTTGTCTTTGACCACAATGCTGTAGCTAGAATTGATTCGAGCTTTGTTTCCGGCGTCAGTAAAAGCAATCGCTGAGCCTTGTGGCTTAATAAGTAATTTCAAAGCAGAAATTGTTTTGGCGCCAACTTGTTCTGGAGAATATTTCGCAGTCAGTACTAGTTCTACATTTGCTTGAGATCCATTGATCGATTTCGCGGAAACTTTGTAACCCAATACTGTGCCAGCGTCTTCTACGCTAATGTCTGGCTTGGTTAAATCACCCAAGAAAGAAACTTGAATTTTTTCTTTTTCGTTCGGCAAAAGCTCAGAGCCCGTTGGAAATTGAAGCAACACACTTAATGAATCTTGGTGATCATATACGTCTCGGTATTTGGTCACGCAACAGCGGGACTCGGTTCGATATCGGGTGACTTCTCGGGTGCGAGCCTCTTGACGGGTTTTAGTGACGGTTCTGTATTTTGTCACAGGAACTGACTGACAAACTTGTTCGTATCCACACTCTTGGCGGGAAGTGGTGTGACATTGGTATTCATTGTTGCATTCGTTCACATTACGAGTTTCACATCGATGTTCCTGGCGACATTCGTTTTCATAGTTTGTTTCGCAAACTTGTTGATATCCGCACTCTTGTCGAGAAGGACCCGCTTCACATTTTTGAATATAGTCGCAGTCTTCGCTGCTAGGGCCATCATGGCAAACCTTGCGGGTCTTGCAAATTTCCTGTCCAAGAGCATTGGTGCCGCATTCAGTGACTTCCTCGCAATTTCTGGGTCCTGGAACCGGCTTGCAAAGTCGCTCTTGGTGGCAGACTTGCTCGCCCGGGACTGAGCGGCAGACATTTTCGCTGTGGCAACTTTGACGGGGGACTTGTTGGCAAACATTTTCATAGCCACATTCTTGACGAGGAACTTGGCGGCAAACGTTTTGATAGCCACATTCTTCTTTGGGCACATCATGACATTGATATTGGTTGTGGCAGCTTTGTTCATAATCTGTGTAAGCCTCTTCTTCTTGATAGGGGACGTCGACATAATATGTTTCAGTGTCTTGGTAAGGCACCTGAACATCATACTCTTCTTGGTAGGCCTCTTGGCTGTATTGATTTTTTGTCAGAGTAGTTTGTAAGCTCATTCCGGATTGAGCCGTTCTAGTTAGAACCTGGCTGGGATTTTCCGTTGGTGTTGCAAAAGTAGTGTTGGCTACGATCAAGCTAATCGTAGCCAAGACCTTAATGAGTTGACGACAGGAACGTAATCCAAAATTTTGGATCTGATTTGGTTTCATTTTGACTCCCCCGAGTGTTTTTATTGTGAAAATTTCATGACGACTCGGCCTTGAGCAAAGGATGGGCCACGAGAAAAATGGCCTTTTCGAACCACTTCGAAAGGCAGAAAATAAAAGGCAATTTTTTGAGTTAATTTTTTTAGGATTCTGAGAAAGCTGGGGAAATTAAAATAAAGAAATTTTGGAGGTGGCGGCCAGAATTGAACTGGCGTACGCGGTTTTGCAGACCGCTGCCTAACCACTTGGCTACGCCACCTCAGTCTTTACGAACAAGAAGCAAGAACCTAAATCCCCAGGGCTCAGAAGTCAACCCGTTGAAATCGATTCGAAAAAGGCCCTTTATGGGCATACGAAAGGCTCGTAGGCGCGACGCGTTAAATGATAAAATTTTATGAACAAACTCTTGAAATCATTAACTAAGAATGATGAAACCCTTCGCAGGTATTAAACGGGGGGTCATTTGTGAAGGTTTCTACTAAGTTATTCATCTCGGTGGTGTTCTTTTTTTCTTTCGCATCTACAATCGCAAACGCGGCAAAATACATGGTCATTTTCAAAGACCAAAATAATTTTGCTCAAGCTCACTCTCAGTGGGTTCTTTCAAACGATTCTTTTGTAAATAGAATGTTTGTTGGAAAGCGATCTCCATTGAACGTACAAGAATCTTTAAGTCATTTGCAGTCCATCGTAGTTGATACAAATGACGAGGCTTTGGTTTCAGCAATGGCAAATGGAAACGTTGTTGTTGAAAAAGAAATTTTCCACAAGCCGCCAACTCCAGTTAAGAATTTTGATTCAACTCAACCTTGGTTTTTCAATGTTCAATACGAGGTTGATTCTAGCATTTTAAAAAAGCGTTTCAAAAACCCGCCAAAATCTGCGGTTGATACAGCTCCAACAGAAGAAGTTGTGATCTACAAAGAGAACACTCCATGGGGAATCAAAGCTGTTAAAGCTCGCGAAGCATGGTCATTGAGCCGTCGTGGTCAGGGTGCTCGAGTTCTTGTTTTGGACACTGGAATTGATAAAGACCATCCAGCTCTTAAAACTCAAATCGAAGCGACTCGTGACTTTGTAGGTGACAATCAGGCTCCATACGATGTGGCTGATAAAGTTGGTCACGGAACTCACGTTGCGGGAACTGTGGCAGCAGCCGAGGCAGCTGATGGTTTTGTTGGTGTGGCTCCAAACGCAAAGGTATTGGCTGGCCGAGTTTGTAATGACCAAGGTTGTTCTAATATTGACGTGGCTCGAGGAATCAACTGGGGTATTGAGCAAAAGGTTGATGTTATTAACCTATCATTAGGTAGCGATTTTGGTAGTCAGGCTGAGCAATCAGCTATTGCAAAAGCAGAACGAGCAGGAGTTGTGGTTGTAGCGGCTTCTGGAAACGATGGAAAACCTTCAGTGGGTTACCCTGCTGCCTATCCGACAGTTTTGGCTGTGGGAGCAACAGATGTGAACTCTAAAAAAGCGGACTTTTCTCAGTGGGGACCACAGTTGGCTGTTGTCGCTCCAGGCGTTGATATTATGTCGTCAGTTCCAGGTGGTTCAGGTTGTCAAGCGACTGCAACTTTAACTGATGTTTCAGCAACGGCTGAAGTCAATTCAACTTGCTTTTCAGGTTCTGCTTTTATTTCGGCTGGCTTGAAAAAAGAATTGGTTTTCACTGGTTTAGGCAAAACTGAAGATTTCACAGGAAAAGATTTAACAGACAAGTTTGCTTTGATTTCTAGAGGCGAAATTACATTTGCTGATAAAGTTAAAAATGCTTTGGCTGCGAATGCAGCTGGTGTTGTTATTTACAACAACACTGCAGGCTTAATGAGCGGATCGTTAACCGAGGACGGCAGCTTACTTGCGATTCCGGTTGTCATGATTGAGCAAGTTGTGGGCGACAAGTTGAAAGTTCAACTTGCAGAAGGAAAAACGGCTTCAATTGAAGTGAAAACAGTTTCGACTGATTATTCGGCCTTCTCTGGAACTTCAATGGCCTCTCCACATGCGGCAGGGGTAGCGGCTTTGGTCCGAGCTGTAAAAAAATCTTTAACTCCAGCTCAAGTTCGTGAAATTTTAAAGTCGACTACGACTAAGCTTGGTCCAAATGACCAAAATCAATACGGCGCAGGTCTGATTGATGCGGAAAAGGCAGTGACGAAAGCTTCCCAAGTACAGTAAGATCTGGATCATGCGAACATTGCATGATCCTATTCGACTTTATTTTGCAAAAAAGATTGAGGCTGCTCTTATTAAAATGGGAGCCGCTTTATCCCCCCTGACTCTTTTAGATCTATCGGAACAGTTTGTGGAGCCCCCTAATTTAGAATTAGGAGATTTGGCTTTTGGCTGTTTTATATTAGCTAAAAATCTAAAAAAGGCACCACCGGTCTTAGCTCAAGAGCTCAAGACCCATTTAGAGCTAGATCATGCTCTAGTGAGAGTGGAAGCGGTCGGTCCCTATTTAAATCTATCGGCTCATCCAAGTTTTATCGGTCGAGAATTGTTATCTTCCATTTTAAGTGGGGCTCATTTTAAGAGATCTTTGACCGAGCAAACACCTAAAACCATGATCGAATACTCGCAGCCGAACACCCACAAAGAATTGCATGTGGGGCATATGCGAAACGCCTGTTTAGGTGATTCTTTGATTCGCCTTTTGCGATACGCCAATTACAATATCGTCAGTTCAACTTTTCCAGGCGACGTGGGCACCCATGTGGCCAAGTGCCTTTGGTATTTAAAGTTTGTAAATCAAGAACCTTTGCCGACAGTTAATCAAGGTGAGTGGTTGGGGCAGATTTATTCCAAAGCAAATTTAAAATTAGAAGATGAGCTTGGAACTGAAAAAGAAGCGGAAAATCGGGAAAAGCTCACGATGATTTTGCATCAGTTGGAAGCAAAGTCGGGAGAGTTTTTTGAGTTATGGAAAGTGACCCGAGAGTGGTCCATTGCTTTAATGAATCACGTCTACAAATGGGCGGGAATCAGTTTTGATCAATGGTACTGGGAGTCTGATGTGGACTCGGCGTCAGTGGCCTATATCAAGCAATTGTATGCTGAGAAAAAATTGATTCAGTCCGAGGGCGCGGTCGGAATGGACCTAGAAGCCGATAAACTTGGCTTTTGTTTGCTATTAAAAAGTGACGGGGCTGGTTTGTATGCGACCAAAGACGTTGAGCTTGCAAGGCGTAAATTTCAAGATCACAAAATTGAAAAAAGTATTTATGTCGTTGATCAAAGACAAGAGCTTCATTTTAAACAAGTTTTCAAAGTGCTTGAGCACTTAGGATTTTCACAAGCAAAGAACTGTTATCACCTTCGTTACAACTTTGTCGAATTGCCAGACGGAGCGATGAGCTCTAGAAAAGGCAATATAGTTCCATTGATGGAGCTTGTGCAGAAGATGGAATCCATGGTGAAAACCAATTACCTAGCACGATATGCAGGTGAGTGGACTGAGCAAGAAGTGGACTTGGTTGCGACACAAGTGGCACAAGGTGCGATTAAGTACGGAATGCTACGTATGGATACTAATAAAAAAATCGTTTTCGATATGAATGAATGGCTCAAGCTTGATGGCGAGTCCGGTCCATTTATTCAATATTCGGGAGCGCGAATTCAAAGTTTGATTCGAAAGCTGGGCCCAGTTAATGGCAAAAATGATGGTGAAGTGAATTGGTCTTTGTTGATTCATCCAACCGAGAAAAATCTGATGCAGGCGATGATGAACTTTCATTCTGTAGCCTTAAATGCGGCAGAAAATTATAAGCCTCATTTGGTTTGCACTTACCTTTATGATCTAGCCAAAAGGTTCAATGTTTTTTATCACGACTGCAGTATCGGGCAGGCGGAAACCGAAGAATTAAAGCGAGCAAGATTGGCATTGAGCCAAGCGACTTGTTTGGTGCTAAAACAAGGTTTGGGATTATTGGGCATTCCGATGCCGGAAAAAATGTAGTTCCCTTTGAGTGATGAAAATTTCAATATTTTTATGGGACGCTAATCGTGGTTCCAAAAGTCTGCGCGATAACCCAGGCCAGCGGGTATAAAATTGCTTGATGAATCAAATAGAACATCAATGAGTTTTGGCCTAACCATGCCAGTGTTGGATTTCCCTTTTTTAAAAAAGGATAATTTTTTTGCTTTAAATCAAATCCCAAATAGATTCCCACGGCAATGACGCCAAGCCAGGGGGCGATCGGTGCAAAGTCTTCTGTGTTGGGTTTCATTGGTGAAAAGCCAGACAAGATCCAAATGGGTCTATCAAAAAACTCACTTTGAAAAACATTGGGAAGTGCTATCAATATAATTCCTAAAATCAGCATTGGCTTGGGGAAACGAATCAGAAATGGTGAGGCTAAGGTGGCTATAAAAAGTAGATGTAGGGCGCCAAAATAGATCCAAAACTCGGGATTAATTAAAAAAGTTCCAAAGGAAATTATGATTGCGCCAATGCCGATTTTTCTGAGTCGTCTAGCTTGTTTGTTTGAGTGGAAGCTGGGTTGAGCCAAATACATGCTCACACCTGCCGCGCCCATAAAGAGAGACATGATGACGCTGCGAAAGCTGATCCAGAAGTAATTGTAATTAAAATTTTGATGTATGAGATCGAATAGATTGAGATCAAAACAAAAATGATAGATGGCCATTAAAATCATGGCAAATCCACGAGCGGAATCTAAAAAGTAAATTCGTTTTTCATTCATGCAATAAGCTTAGCTTTTGCTTGAACCAGCGGAAGATCAATTAAAAATGTCGTTGGATCTGAATTTTTAAGCAGAACTAGGCTGCCATTGTGCTCGGCGATAATACCTTGAGAAGTGCTAAGTCCCAAACCGGTCCCTTGACCGACCTCTTTGGTCGTAAAGAAGGGCTGCATGATTTTTTCTTCGATTTCAGGTGAGATGCCGGGGCCTGAATCTTGGATGTAGATTCTTAATCTTTCGCGATCGACTTTACCTTGAATCTTGATCCAGCGCTCTCCTTGTTGGTTCATGAGTGCATCGCTGGCATTTTGAATAATTCCAAGGAGGGCCTGCGAAAGTTGAACTGAACGGCATTCTAGCTGGATATCAGAAGGAATATCGACTGAGATTTGAATTCGGCGCTTCACAAATCGTTCATTGCAAAACGAAAGAACATCATCCATTAACACTTGGAGGCTAGTTGGAAAATATGGATCGTGATCACCACTTCTTGCGAAAGCCTGTAGGCCTTTGATGATCTTATTGATTCTAAATATAGTTAAAGTCATTTTATCCAAATGAGCTTCTGCTGCGGTTCGATCAAAGTTGGTTGTGTGTAGGTCTCGTTTAATCAGGGAGATCTTGCCCGCGATAATCGCTAGTGGATTGTTGATTTCGTGGGCCACGCCAGCGGCCATTTCACCCAAAGCCGTTAATTTTGAGGCAGAGAAAAGCTGAGCTTGTTGCGTTGAAATTGTCTCTTGAGATTTTCGCATTTCCGAAACGTCAGAGAAAGTTGAAACCACTCGACGTTCGCCATTTTCATCTACATAGGGAATGGCATTGACGTTAAGCCAAACTTTTTTTCCATCGGGCAATTGAGTTCCTAGCAAGTAGTTGCGTACGGCTTTTCCAGTTTTTTGTGCGATCACAGAGGGAATTTCTTCTGTTGCTAAGACTCGACCACTAGAATGAACAAGTTTCCAATTTGAATCTTTATCATTGTTTCCGAACAGCTGATCGCGAGTTAAGCCTAAGATTCTTGGTGCAGATGGGTTCACAGCAACGATGCGGCCATCGACATCATGAACAACAATGCCTTCCTCTAAGCTTGCAAAAAGTGCGGTCTGTTGTTTTTGAATCATTTGCAGAGAACGGACGTGATTGATTCTAGTAAAATTGGTGTAGACCGCAAAGAACACGGCTGTAGAGGTGGCGAAGGGGATAAAAAGTGCGGGGACATTTGGATTTTGGATGATCAAGGCCACTAAGATAGATAGGCCTGTTGTTGCAACTGCCAGTGCTAATGAAGATTTTTTTGTCGGGAAAATATTGATTAGGGCTGAAGACAAAAGCAGAGAGCCAGAGAATTGAATTATGTGGCCATTGGATTGATAAATTGTCCAGTAAGTGTGAGTCACTAAAGCAAAACCACCGTAGATCACAGTTTGCTCTAGTGCAAATAGGGCATTTTTCTTAAGTTGAAAAGTGTAAATTGTGGCGAGTGAAATTCCAAACGAAAGCATCAGTCGAATTGAAAGAGGATCAAAAACTTCGGGTTCATAATATTGAATGATGAACCACCATAGCGAATAGACGATTGCGCCGGAAAACAGCACAACGCGATATCGAAAGATCTCTTTTTTGTAGAGACTGGACAGTTCAAACATATGGAATTTATCGGAATTACAGCAGGTTAACCCAAGTTGGCTGGACCATTTTTGGGCCTGTTTTTTAATGTATTTTTAGCACAAAGCTAGGGTGATCTTGATTTTGGTCCAGTCGCAATGGTGATGGAGTGGTCTGGAGTGGAAAATTTTGATTTTTCGCCAAACTTATTTACAGGACCTGGTGTGATGACGTGATCGATTGAATAAAAAAAGCGGAGCCTTTCGGCTCCGCGAAGATTGAATTGGGGAACCACCAAACCCAAATCAATCTTTGAAAACAACTTGCTCAAACTTTGGGGAAAGTATGAAACACTTAAATTCAAATCAAAACTAAGTCATAAATCTAAAACCTCTTGGGAGGGGAGTCTGTCACCAGTGTCCAAACTGAAGTCAGCACCACCACCGAATAAATTGCGACAAATCCAAAAATCACATTGAGCTCTGACATTTGAAAACTCCTTTTTATTTTTCAAGCTCAATCCGTTGAGCTTGAACGGGATCACCGGGACATTTCGAGGCCACCGTATTCAGTTCGTATTCCAAGCGCAGATCTTCTTTTTGCGCCGTTCATACCGACTGCGGTTGATCCATCCTAGATCTTGCCTCTGTCCCCCCTTGAGAGCATCCGTGCTCCTGTTCATATGACGATTGAATTCCTTGAACTGGTTAAAAACAAAAAACTTTAAGTTTAACGTGAAGGTGGTTGCGCTAAATTGCTGGTTTTACTTAGAATTTGATGTACTATTGAAATAGCTTTTCTGAGCTATAACTTCTTTTTTTATGAACCAAATGGATTCCAATATTTGACAACCTGTGAAAGCAAATGAAATATGAGGACCTGCTAAAATGAAGTAGGCCCGGGTGGCGAAATTGGCAGACGCACTACCTTGAGGTGGTAGCGCTCGAAAGGGCGTGCTGGTTCAAGTCCAGTCCCGGGCACCAATTTCTTCCCCATCGGTGCCAGGTCCTCTTTCCC
>CAZDHC010000018.1:0-39847 GCA_964505225.1 uncultured Bdellovibrio sp.
AAATCTTCTGTTTTCATTTTGCACCAAAGCGCCAGGTAAAAGATGAGCTTCACATAAGATTTGAAAGCCGTTGCAAATTCCTAAGATCGGCCCGCCCTTATGGGCAAACTCTCGAACGGATCGCATCGCAGGACTCAGCGCCGCCAAAGCTCCTGAACGCAAATAATCGCCATAACTAAAGCCACCTGGTATTATCAGCGCTTCATAGTCTTGAACCGAGAACTGATCCAAATGCCAAAGAAATTCGGGTTTAAGATCTCGCATCTGAACCCAATTGAAGATATCTCGATCACAATTTGTTCCTGGAAATCTTAAAACGCCGATCTTTTTCATAGCACCTTCAATTCAAAATTTTCAATCAGAGGGTTGCAAAGCAAAGACTTGGCTATTTCATTGGCTTTACTCAAAGACACAGTTTCATTTTCAGCAAATTCCAATTCAACAAAACGACCAACTCGACAACTTTCTACCGGCATTGCATTGAGCTTTAATGTTTGCTCAATCGCTCGACCTTGAGTGTCCAAAATCACTTCTCGAGGCATGATGCGAACACCAATTTTAGTTTTATTGCTCATTTAAAACCCCTTTAAGTCTTTTTAAAACTTCTTCGTAACTTTCCTTGATATTTCCTAAATCCCGGCGAAAACGATCTTTGTCCATTTTCTCGCCTGTGCGCATATCCCAAAGCCGGCAACAATCTGGACTGATCTCATCCGCCAAAATGATTTGGCCAGATTCTGTTTTTCCAAATTCGATTTTAAAATCCACCAAAGTGATATTCGCTTTGCCCCAAAGTTCCTTTAAAGTCGCATTGATCTTCAAAGCCATTTTTTTCAAATCAGCCAAATCAGACTGACTTGCAATCTCCATCATCAAGGCCTGATCATCACTTAAAAAAGGATCTGCTAGAGCATCGTTTTTAAAGTAAAATTCAACCAATGGCTGTTTTAAGACTTTCCCCTCTTCAATTCCCAATTTTTTCGCGGTACTGCCAGCCAAAACATTTCGAATCACCACTTCAAGCGGAATGATTTCTACTTTTTTAACAATCATCTCAGTGTCGCTGACGTTGGAAACAAAGTGAGTCTCTATTCCTTTTTTAGCCAAGAAATTGAAAAGCAAAGAAGTCATCTCACGATTGATCGCGCCCTTATTTGCAAATTCACCTTTTTTTAAAGCGTTGAAAGCTGTCAGACTGTCTTTATAGGAAACCCAGACTAAATCTTTTTTCCCTTCGATTGAAAAAATCTTTTTTGCTTTACCTTCGTAGAGCAACTGACCCTTCACTTCGCTTTGATTTTGAATCGGATTTGATGCAGTCATTACAACACCCTTTTAATAATTTGCGCGACCGATTTTTTATTTTTAGTTCCCTTGAAAATCTCGGAAACCTCTTTTGGCTTTAATAGCCTTTTCAATTCTGGATCCTTTAAAATGAAGTCCTTCAAATGATCCCCGGCTCCCATGGAATGACAAAGCCTTTGCACATGAGCATAGGCTAATTCTCGCTCTAACCCCTTATCCACTAAGGCCAACAAAACTTGAGAACTGAACAGCTGACCTTGCGACATTTCAATATTGTCGATCATGCGCTTTTTATTAACGTCTAAGCCCTGCAGCAAAATTGCCATGCGGTGAACTGCGTAGTCGGCCAAAATAAAAGCATCTGGAAAAATAACTCTTTCCACCGACGAATGACTTATGTCTCGCTCATGCCAAAGGGCAATATTTTCCATAGCGGCAAAGGCATAACTTCGTAAAAGTCGGGCTGCGCCTGTGATATTTTCCGCTGAAATTGGATTTTTCTTATGAGGCATTGCCGAAGATCCCTTTTGCCCTCTGGTAAAGCCTTCGACAACTTCAGACACTTCACTTCTTTGCAAATGTCTTAATTCGATAGACAAGCGCTCAAGACCACTACCCAACATCGCCAAAGTGTAAATCATCTCAGCATGACGATCTCTTGGGATCACTTGAGTCGCCACATCTTCAATTTTTAATTTCAACAATTTCGCAGTTTTTAATTCCACTTCAGGACTTTGACTTGAGTAGGTTCCCACCGCGCCACTCAGCTTCGCGATTTCCATTTGATTAATCGCCTGATGGACTCGAGCCCGATTCCTTCTTAGCTCCGTTAGAAATCCCGCCATTTTAAGACCAAAGGTCGTAGGCTCAGCAAACATTCCATGAGTTCGACCCGCACACATCGTGTCGGCATGCTTTCGCACCAAGATCGAAAGGGATTTTTCTAGAAAATCTAAAGATTTATTTAAAACCTGACCTGCATCTCGAACCTGCAAACTGAAAGCTGTATCTAAAACATCTGAACTGGTTAATCCGAAATGGACAAATCGACCGTTTTCACCAACATTTTCAGCAACGTTAGAAACAAAGGCAATCACGTCGTGCTTGGTTTCACGTTCGATTTCTAAAATTCTTTTAACAGAAAACTCGCCTTTTTTGGCAATGGCTTCGGCGGCTTTTCGCGGAATAATCCTGAGGCCAGCTTGAACTTTAGCAACAGCTACTTCAACCTCTAACATTTTGGAAAATCGATTTTCGACCTCCCAAATCAATCCCATTTCAGGCCGAGTGTAACGTTCAATCATAATCTATTCCCTTCTATGTCTACCTCAAAACGAATTCTAAACATTCCTTTGCGATCTAGCTGCTTCTTTGGCTTCCCGTTTTTTTCTCAACTCTTCTTTTTTCGTCCACCACATATCGATGTCTTTGAAAATTTGATTTTGATTTTCAAAACTTCCTTCCCAACTCAAGGAATTCCATCTTTCTGGACTGTCTAAATAGACATTGTCCAACAATCGCGGCTTTAAACTTGACCTTGAAAAACGCGAGTAAAGTGGGTGGCGAGCTGGCCCCAACTGAGCAAAGGTCATTTCCGCTTCTTGCGGAAGATTCACCAAAATCATTTTATGATCCGGCATTCTAACTTCAAGCGTTCTTGAAATGTCTTTGGCTCGATCTTCCAAATACTGCTTTTGAAAGCGATGATTATTAGGAATTCGAATCCAGGCGTCAAAAAGATCTAGTGATGCTGTTTTTTGCAGGACAATCATATTGTCATAGGTCCAACTTAAATTCAGATCCGAGATCACCACACAATGAAGTGGCAACTGCACTTGAGTTCCCTTCGCCGCTGAATCTTGATTCTCGAACCGGAACCGATACCTAGCCCAGATCCACTCGGGCTGAATAATCCCTTCTGGAAATAAAGCTCTTTGTACACTTTCACCTAACATCGAAGTTTCTTCCGACGACAGACACCAAATGACTTTTTCGGCGTTGAAGATCTCAGCTCTTTCCGCCTTCAATTCAAAACCAGCCATGGTTTTTCGATCTTTAAAGGAAATGTCCTTTACTTGAGCAGAAGAAATCACCCGACAGCCTTTTGTCTCAACCCACTTCAAAGATCTTTCCAACCCTGGGCGAGTGGCTTGCCGGATAAAAAAACTTGAAAATAAATCCTGACGTTTCCCTTCCTCAAGGCTTTCCGGAAGATGAGTCCAGGTCACAGAAGAAAAGGAATGAGAAAACTGGGCCAACCAATTTTTTTCAAATGGAAGATGACGAACATCTGAAATTTGTTTTTCCCCAATCACGTATCCCATCACTTCATCAGGAACACCCAAAACTCGCATGCGATGTAACCCCGTAGGCCCTTTTAACTCCAATGGCCCATCCGGCAACCAAACAGTAAAACCTGGAACCACCATTAAAGGCGGCTCGTCTTCTAAAAGTCTTTCCACTTGAGAATCTTTAACTCCAGGAGATTTCAAAAAACCAAAGGGTCCTTCCCAATCTTCGGGAGCCCATCTTCCCATTTGCCCGGTTACATCCACCAAAGTCGTTGGTATACCTTGCCCCGCAATTTCAGCAGCCAACCAATTTCCTCGACCGAAAGCGGATACAACTGCAACTTCTGATTTCATTTCCATGAAAAAACACTCCCACATTCGCGAACAAGCCTTTGCTCGGCAACAGAAATTCTTCTTTTAGCTTCAGCCAAATCAACTTCGCCCATTGAACCTTTTTGCAAATATTCTTGATGATTTAAAGTTTGATACTGAAAACACTTTTTTCCAGCGTCCATCTCGGCAATCACTTCATGAACGGTGACACCCATGTTAGCTTTTGCTTGATAGCTATTCTCGATAGCATCTTTTCCAGGAAAAGCCGGCAAAAGACTGGGATGTAAATTCCAAATCTTCCCACGCCAAAGCTGAACAAATCCTTCAGGCAGTAAGCGCATAAAACCCAAAAGCATAATGTGAGTGACATTACGACGCCTTAATTCGAGATCCAATTTCGACCAATCGATTTTTTTATCTAAAATTAAACTGGCGATTCCATTTCGCTTTGTTCGCACCAGACCATAAGCAACTGCTTTGGAACTGACACAAAGAACCACATTGTTTTCAAATGAATTTTCAAAAAAGGCCTCTGCATTTGAACCTCGACCTGAAATGAAGACGGCCCATCTTGCAGAAGCAATCATACGATTCGCCCCAAATCGAAAGCTTTAAAGCCATTTTCTTCGATGACCTTAACCGCTATTTGACGATTATTTTCAGGCACAATCACAGTAAGCCCGACACCGCAGTTAAGGGTGACCAACATTTTTTCATCTGACATTCCCGTGCGATTTTGAACCTCTTTAAACTCGGAAGGCCAATCCCATTTTTTCATTTCCCACTTTAAGTGCGTTGGCAAAACTCGTGGAACATTTTCAATACCCCCGCCAGTCATATGGGCCAATGCATGAAGACTTGTGCTAGCTTTTAAAGCTTTTGCGAGCTGAACATAAAGAGCTGTTGGCCTTAGTAGAAATTCAACCCATTGATCCATATCCGCTTCGAAAACCTTTCGAAGCAAACTATAGCCATTGGAATGAAACCCAGAACTTGACACACCGATCACAGCATCACCACTTTGAACTAAATGGGCACCTAAGGTTTTTTCTTCGTCAACGATCCCGACGGCAAAACCGGCACAGTCAAAATCACCATCATGATAAACCCCTGGCATTTCAGCAGTCTCTCCGCCCACCAAAGCACAATCCGATTCAAGGCAGGCTTTTTTGACGCTGGTTAAAAAAGCTTTTGCATCAGCAAGATTTAACTTTCCGGTTGCGTAATAGTCTAAAAACATTAAGGGGTGCCCCCCCGTGCAAATCAAATCATTTACGCACATTGCAACCAAGTCCTGACCAACTCCATCAAACTTTTTGTATTGAGCGGCCAGTTTTACTTTTGTACCGACACCATCAGTACAGGTGACCAAACAAGGCTTTTTCATTTCGGGAAAGCTCGCTCGAAACAACGATGCAAATCCGCCAATGCCAGAAACAATTCTTTCAGAGTGAGGTTGCTTTTTTATATTTTGATTTTTTTCTTCTTCGGCTAACCAATCAACAAGTTGGTCACCAGCTTCGATATCGACTCCTGAGGATTTGTAGTCGATTTTGGATGTCAGCTTTGACGCCATCGAAGCCTCCAATGAAAAGATCAAATCATGAGACGGCCAGAGCGTAACTTGGAAATTATCGAGGGTAAAGAGCAGAGGCTTGCGTCAATTTGACTAATTTCCAGTTAAAATCAAGCAAATCTCGGGGTTCCAAACGTCGGAAACCTTGACAGTTTTCATATAGTGCTCAAACTCTATACATGGACATAGATACGTTTAAAACAAGCTTTTCATCAAAACAGGTAAAAACTCACAATAAAAGACTTCTCAAAAGCTTCCTTAAAAAACTAGTGCTCTCACTTGGTTTTTTAGCCCTGCTTATTATGGTGGCAGCGGCCGAAGCTGCCGAAAAATCCGTCTATGACTTTGAAGTCAAAGATATCGAATCCAAAACCGTTTCTATGAAGTCTTTCGAGGGAAAAGTACTATTGATCGTCAACACCGCATCCAAATGTGGCTTTACTCCGCAGCTGAAAGATCTTGTCGATTTACAGAAAGAATATGGCCCTAGAGGCCTTCAGATTTTAGCATTTCCTAGCAATGACTTTAATCAAGATAAAGGTTCAAACGTTGACTCAAAAGAGTTTGCTGAAAAAAACTACCAGATCAACTTTCCACTGATGGATAAAAATCCAGTTTCTGGCGATAAAATTCAACCTATCTATCAATTTATGTCATCCCAAAAAGGTTTTCCACAGGCTGTGATGTGGAACTTCGAAAAATTTATCGTCAATAAAAAAGGGCAGGTCGTTGAACGCTATCGCTCTATGACCAACCCTTCTGCGCCTGAAGTAAGAGCCTTAATTGAAAAGCTCTTGGCTGAAAAAATCTAAAACAAGTTCTTTTTAAGAAACGAAAGTGCATGTCCAAGCTCCAAAACTTTATTGGAGCGCTTATCTGTTCCATGACCTTCATCAGCAAAAATAATCAAAGGACTTAAGATTCCTTTTTTCTCTAAAGCCTCATGAAACTGCACCGCTTCACCCACTGGCACTCGGGGATCTGTAGCCCCTTGAATCACCATCAATGGACTTTTAACTTGATCCAAATAGGAAACAGCCGAAAGCTTTAAAAGTGCCTCTTTATCTTTTTCAGGATCACCATATTCAGGAATTCGAAGCTGTCGACGATAAGGTGCTGTGTTGTTCAAAAAGGTCAAAAGATTACTCATTCCCACCAACGACACTCCAGCATCATAGCCGCCAGCATATTTGCTCATGGCAATTAATGTCGAATAACCACCATAACTCCAACCCATCACGCCCACTTTTGGAGACACTCCATTAGAAGCCCAGTTTTTCTTAATATACAAAGCCGCGTCTTCGATATCGCTCAAAACATCCAAACGCTTTGGTCCGTCATCAATATGGAGCCAGGTCTTGCCATAACCCTCACTGCCACGAACATTTGGCTCAACAAAAATAATTCCTTCATCCACAAACATCTGAGCAAACACCGAAAATCCCGCCTGAGATTGCGCCTCTGGTCCACCATGAAAGTGAACCACTACCGGACATGGATTGGCTTTTTTATCCATACATTGAGCCGGACGTCTGACAAACATTGGAATTTTAACGCCGTCTTTAGTGACATAATTTTCAAGCGTAGCTTTAGCAAAATTCTTAGTGTCGACTTCAGGCTGACTTGGTAGCACCCATTGGGTCAAAATTTGAGTCTCAAAATTATAGGAATAACTAGTTCTTGGGCCCTTCGAGTTTTCAACACCCAACATCGCATACTGACCATCGACGGTCATAGAGCCAATATAGATATGATCTGAAGTTGGAAATTTTGGTACCTCAATAGGCTTTAATGTTTTTCCATCTAAAGCTTTAATTCGAGTATAACCGCCTTCATTGACCTCATACAAAATATGCTTTCTAGATTGATCAATTGAAAACGAAGACACGTCCCACTTAAGGTCACCGGTGATTGCGGTTAAAGTTTTCTTATCCCAGACATAAAGTTTTCGAAATTCACCAAGTTTCGGAGTTAGAACTAAAAACTTTCCGTCTTCAGCTAGGTACTGAACAGAATAATCCTCTTTTTCACCTTGCCCAATGATCGGAGTCAGCTCTTTAGATTCAGGATTGTATTCAAAATATTCAGCAGCCGTATTGGTGATAGCTCTAGCCAACAACAGTCTCAAATCACTGCCACTCCCCTTGTGGTCGGCTACGATCCAGTATCCCGCATCCGAAAACAGCAATTCAGATTTACCTGATTCAATTTCATAGCGATAGATCGCATAACTATCCGCCTTGATATCATTGGCGCGATAAAAAATAAATTTACTGTCAGAACTTACAAACTGAAAAATGGTTTGAACTTTTTCTTTATGTTGCAAAACCTTCAGTGGTCCGCCTTCTGCTGATTGCAAATACAGACCTGGATTTTCCTCACCATTGCGATCTCTTGAAAGCACGAGCCATTTTCCATCTTGAGTCATTCCAACCAATGAGGTCGAATCTTCCCCTCCAGTCATTTGCACAGGAAAACCTTTTGGCTTATCTAAGCGCCACACTTGAGAAGTGCCAGTTACTCGCCAACTAAAAAACAATTTCGATTTGTCATTGGACAACATTCCCAAACCCGGTGAACGAATATCCAAATAGCTTTGAATTTTTCTAGATTGCTCCGCTGGCAAAGCCGGTGGCGCATATTTCAGCAAAATTTTCTCATCGACAGACTCTTTGCCTAAGCCCTTATAATTTGAGCCGCTTTTGATTCCTCCCGATGAACAACTTGTTAAAACTGACAAAGCCACAAATCCAACAACCAAATAGCTAACCATATAAACTCCATTTTGCTGCAAATACCAAGTCCCCATCTTGAAGCAAAAGCCCCGATGTCTCAAGATGAGACGCTTATTGTCGCTCAAAGACTTAAGTGATCCAGGACTAAAGTTTTACTTTAAGTTTTTTCCTATTTTGTTCGATAATAAGACATGTGAGGGGGCTCATGAAACCGTCGATATTTGCTGTTATTTGCTTGCTGCTCTTGGCCATTTTGCCTTCACGTTCCATGGCCGGATATCTTACAAATTCTGATCAAAAACACTACTTACTTGCCGACAATGAAATGGATGATACTTACGATCCATTCTCTGACTACTCTGAGTTTGACGAAGCTTCTGATGAAGAGGCGGACATTAACTTCTTCAGAAACGGTCGCTTTTTTACGGTGGGTGCCACTTTTGGTATGCGTGGGTTCACGCAGGGCCTTGGACAAATTTATCAGAATGCCCCTGCTTATGGATTATTCATTTCCTACTTTTTTGATTTGCGATTGGCAATGGAATTGGGATTTCAAACAGGAGACCACAACTTTGAAGTCAAAAATACCACCGAGCGCTTAGCTGGAAATGTTTCTTTGACCTTCATACACATGAATTTGAAATACTATTTCAACACTCAAAACGTGACGAAGGGTCTTGCTGACCTAAATCCCTATATCCTAGGTGGTTTTTCACAAGTCTATCGAACCTATTCGATTGAAGGCAGCGACGTTCTTTCAAGAGAAGCCACCTTAGGAGTCAACGGAGGTGCCGGAATTGAAATTCCGATTATGCGCCGAAAAGCCTTCATTGGCGCCCAGGCGACCTATCGCTATATTAATTTCCGAGATGAAAACACCCCTATCACCAACACCACAACTGGAACGACTTACTCGGTAAAACCAAATGGCGATGCCTACGACTTTTTAGCATTGATTGGTCTGAGCTTTTAATATTTAAGTCTGACTTAAGCTTTTAAAATGATGTCTAATAGCTGAAGCAAAAATGCCAAGGCTATGACGATTGGCACAACATAGCGAATTGTCACTCGCCAATGTGAAAACAGCACGACACTTTCAATCTTATCTGCATCAACAAATTGCTTCTCTTGTTCCACTTTATTTAGGCCTTTGCTAATAGCCCAAGCCACGCCTAAGGCAATCATTGGCAAAAAGAAGTTGATCAACATTCCATCCAAAATTTCCAGCAAAGACTTTCCACCCAAGCGAACGCCCTTGAAAGTGGAACTTGAAAGCGCAGGAAACACGCCTAAAAACAACGCCGTTGCCCCAGTTCCCCAAGCCGCCGCAAAGCGACTGACTTTCATTCGATCAACGATATTGGAAACGATCACTTCCAAAAGACCAATACTGGCTCCTAAGGCTGCAAGGTAAAGACAAACAAAAAATGCCAATCCAAACACAATACCACCCGGCAACTGAGTCAAAAATCTAGGCAAGGCTTCAAACAACAAGCCTGGGTCGGTCAGTGGGATATTTGAGGCTTGTAGTACAATTGGAAACAACAACATTCCCGCAAACAAAGATAGCAATGAGTCCACCACAGTGACGCGAAAACCTGCTGTTGGAATATGATCCTGTTCTTTCAAATAGCTTCCAAAGGTCACCATGGTTCCAAAGCCCACACTTAAAGTAAAACAAACATGCCCAATCGCATGAAGCGGCGAGCTTAACTGCAGTTTAGTGAAATCAGGATAAAGCAAAAATCTCAAAGCTTCAGTGGCCGTATTAAGTGACAAGGATTTTACCACCAATAAAATCAACAAAATCGAAAACACTGGCATCATAGCGCCAATCCAGCGCTCCACTCCATCTTGAAATCCTTTTAGAACCACAACAATTGTAATCAACAAATGGACACTGGCCAATCCCATTTGCAGCCAACCATTTGAAAGTAAAAGTTCCAAGCGACCTTTTTCGACAAGGGCCTCAGGACTAATAGTGCCCACTAAAAATTGAGTTGAAAAATGCAAAACCCAACCCGAGATCACAGCATAATAAGAAAGCACTACGAGGCTCATCAAAACTGAAAAACGCCCAATCCAAATGTACTGAGACTCACCCGGTTTTGAAATTTGCGTGGTGGCCGCAAGAATTGATTTTCTGGTTGCCTTTCCCAGCATCAGTTCTGAAATCAACAATGGCAAACCAATGAGCAAAGCGAAAAACACATAAAGCAAAACAAAGGCACCGCCTCCATTTTCGCCAACGACATAAGGAAAACGCCAAAGGTTCCCAAGACCACAGGCTGAACCTATGGCCGCAAGATAGAAACCAAATCGTGTTGTCCAATATCCTCGTTTAGGCACGACTTCCTTGTCTTGATTTCATAACGAAAATCCTTAAAGGAATTCCCGGTAAATCAAAGCGATCTTTTAAATTTTTAATTAAGAATCGGCGGTAAGAATTGTCCACACCATCTGGATGATTGGCAAAGGCAATAAAAGCCGGTGGCCGCTGCATCGTCTGAGTCAAATAGTAAAACTTCACGTTGCTAATACCCCAAACTGGAGCTGGCGCTTTACGAATCACTTCAAAGAAAAAGTTATTCAAATCTGCAGTAGAAATCTTCATCGTGAGTTTTTCACTTACCCATTCAATTTTTTCTAAAAGATCATCAAGACCATGCTGCAATTTAGCCGATGTGAACACCACAGGAACATCATCAAAAAAGTGAAAGGTTCTTTCCACTTGTTCTTTAAAAGTTCTACGATACTCAGGAATTTCAAGCCGACCCAAGTCCGACTTATTCGCAACCACAATCACACCTTTATGATCTTCTAAGATCGCCTGCATAATTCTAGCATCTTGATCCGTCGGACCTTCAGTTCCATCCACCATCAATAAAACTATATCTGCTTTACGAATCGCTTCTTGAGATTTAAACGCCGAGATAATTTCTAGACCATCTTCTCTTTTCGCACTTTTTCGCAGACCTGCCGTATCCACCAGAATGTATTTTTTCTCGTTATAAACAAACGGAGTGTCGACCGAATCAATCGTCGTTCCAGCAATATCGGAGACGATCATTCTCTTTTGTCCCAATAAAGCATTGATCATCGAAGACTTACCAACATTTGGCTTACCCACAATGGCGATGGTCGTTCCCTCTTTAATTCTTGGATTTTCCTCAGGGAGGTGTTTGTGAATCCACTCTAGAACTTCAGCAAGACCTTGTCTTTGCTCAAAACTAGTTGCGATGACATCCTCACCAAATTCATAAAACTCAGCTTTTCGGATATCGGCTTCATGGGCCGAGTCCACTTTATTTACGACAAGCAAAAACGGAAGTCCGGTGACGTTGGCGATTCTGATAATTTCACGATCCTCAGGAATCAAACCTGTTCGACCATCAAACACCACGATCAAAAAATCAACGGTTTGCAAAAACTCGGTCACTTGTTCGCGAATCAATTGCGAAAAGGTATCATGAGCTTCCGTGATTCCTCCGGTATCGATCAAATCAAAATGTTTACCCCAGACTTCACAGGGTTCGATCATGATATCTCGGGTGACACCCGGCTGATTCTTAACCACTGACTTTCGAGTGTTGGTTAAAATATTAAATAATGTTGACTTTCCAACGTTGGGACGACCCACGATGGCAACTTTTGGTAAGGTCAACATCCCCGATCCTGAACTACTCGACGACATAACCTAACTCCTTCATTAAACGTTTATTATCAAACCAGCCTTCACGCACTGATACTTCTAAATTTAAAAACACTTGGCCACCGTTCATTTTCTCGATGCCTTTTCGAGCCAGCATACCAATTTGCTTAATGGTCGCTCCGCCCTTTCCGATCAAGATGGGCTTATAGCTTTCTTTTGAAACCAAAATCTCGACAAAGATTTTTGGCATCTTTGGATCGGACTCGTCGTACTTTTGCACCCGTACTGCCAAAGCATAAGGAACTTCATGATGAAGAATTTCAAAACACGACTCACGCACCAGTTCAGTCACCAAATCTTTCATGGTGTGCGGAGTGAACAATTCCACGTCATATAGCGGCTTAGGACTTGGCGGAAGCTTAGAAAGACTTAAATCCAAAATTTGCTTTCTAGCGTCTTTAACTGTTTCTTTCCAATCTCGTTCAGGGCTCATGGTCATTTCCACGATGCCGTAACAATTCTTATGTTCCGAAAGAAGTTTCTTAATTGTGACAACTCTTTGATGAAACTCGGTCAAATCCACTTTGGTAATCACCGCAAACCAAGGCTTTTTACTGTCGGCTACCATCTTAATAATATCTTCAGCTTGCTCTTTGGATTTTGTATCCACCGCAATAACGGCCATCAAAATATCAGACTGCTCGATCACATCTTGAGCTTCTTGAATCAAAAATGAATTCAAGCCTTTTGCATTTTTCAAAACTCCCGGAGCGTCTACGAAAACCACCTGGCCTTCGTCAGAAGAAACAATACCCAGCATTCTTCTTCTGGTGGTTTGGGGTTTATCGGTCACAATGGAAACCTTTTCTTGAACCAATAGATTCATCAAAGAAGATTTACCAGCATTGGGTTGACCAATCAGACCGACAAAGCCACACCTAAAGTCATTTTTTTGATCGCTATTTTGTTCTTGAGCTTGTTGATCTTGAGCCTTCACGAATTTCCTCGCATTTGTATCAGTATGTTCTGCCAGTTTTCTAGCGCATTCTTAGCAGCATCTTGCTCTGCCATTTTTTTGCTTCGCCCATTACCTTTGGCGACAGAAGAGTTTAATAAATTTAAAGTCACTTCAAAATTTGGATTGTGCGATGGCCCTTGTTCACCCGTCACTACATAGGTCGGCGTCGCTTTGAGTTCAGCTTGAGAAACTTCTTGCAATCGGGTTTTATAGTCCAAGACGAAATCTTGAGTTGGATCCATTTCCGTCATCACCTGAGAAAAATGCTGCTCAGCTAAATTTCTAGCCACTTCATAACCCGAGTCCAAAAACACAGCCCCTAAAACAGCTTCGTATGCTGAAGCTAAAAGTCTTGGCTTGGTGCTACCTTGAGAAAGAATCTCACCTTTACCAAGCCGCAACCATTCAGAAAGCTTTAAATCCAAAGCGATTCGCGCCAGAACCACTTCATTCACAAGACTTGCCCGTTTTTTAGAAAGATTGCCTTCAGTGTCTAGGGGAAATCTTTTCATCAACAAATCAGATAAAATTAAATCCAAAACCGCATCGCCTAAAAATTCGAGCTTTTCATTGTGCGCTTCGCCGGCCATTCCTTGTTCGTTGGAAAAGGACTTGTGAGTCAACGCCTGCACCAACAACTCTGATTTTCTAAATTGATAAGAAATGTCTAAGGTTCGATTCATACGAGCAACATTCCGTCCATTTTTTTAGGATCCTGAAAATAGTTTTTCACAATCACTTCCACTTCTTGCCCCGCAAGACTGGAATCAAACGAATCTCCATCCCAAGAAACTGGCCAAAAATCCCGCGACAAACCATGCGCGCCTCGGCCTTGTTTATTAAGAACTAAAACCTTTTTCTTAGATCCGACCTGCTTCAGCCCCTCAGATTGATAACGATGAAGACTGAGCTCACGTAATTTTTGAGCGCGCTTTAATCGCTCAGCCCAGGGAATAGTTTCCGTCAAGGTCGCAGCTCTAGTTCCAGTTCTTTCGCTATATGGGAATACATGAATCTTTGTCCAAGGCAGTTCGGCCAAATTTTGAAAAGTCTTTTCAAACTGCTCTTCAGTCTCAGTTGGAAATCCAACAATCACATCCATGCCAACGAATGCACCTGGAACACGCTCTTGAATTCGCAGCAGACTTTTACGAACATCTTCTTCTGTGTACTTTCGCTTCATTTGCCCCAAAGTCACCGTTTCAGCACTTTGAATGCTCATATGAAAATGAGGGCACATTCGCGGATCTTGATACAAATCTAAAAGTCTTTCAGTTAACTCGACCGGTTCTAATGAGGATAAACGAAATCTTGGCATTTTAGTTCGCTTCAAAAGCTCTTCCACCAAACCTTCAAGTCCAACTGGTTTTCCCAAATAGTTGTCTTCATAATCACCAATATGAACTCCGGTGAGCACCACTTCTTGAATGCCCTGTCCGGTGAGTTGATCAATTCGCTTTACGAGTTCTGCGACCGGAATGCTGCGACTTTTGCCGCGAGCATAAGGAATAATGCAATAGGTGCAAAAACTATTACACCCATCTTGAATTTTCAAAAAAGACCGGGTGTGAGACTGTTCTTCTCCGCCACCCATTTCCAAATCTTCTTTTCGAAAGATATTGGACTTAAAAACTTTATCTTTCACTTCACCCTTAAAAAATTGATCTAATATTTGCGGAAGCAAACCTTTGTGTGAGTTCGCAACAATGAGATCAGCACCTGGCAAATTTTCAAAGGCTCCCGTGTCCACCTGAGCCGCACAACCTGTGACTACTACTGTGGCCAAAGGTTCTTTCGATTTGATTTTACGAATAACTCGAACAGCTTCTTTGGTTGCTTCGGCTGTCACTGCACAAGTGTTCAAAACATGAATTTTAACGCCAGGGTTTAATTTCAAATCAAAAGATTTCATGTTCTTTTGAATTAAACCCGAATCGTAAGTGTTTACTTTGCAGCCAAAGGTGTGGACTTGAAAATTCATAGCGTGATCCAGCCCCCGCCCACCAAAGCTTTTTGTCGGTACATCACTGCCGCTTGCCCAGGAGTCACTGCCCGTTGAGGCTCTTGAAATTTGAAAGTAAAACCTTTATCTGTTTTTACAACTTGAGCCAATGCAGGTTTGGCCGCATAACGAATTTTCACTTCTAAAATTTCGCCATCCTGAACCTGATCAATTAAATGAGTGTCCACCACATCTACAGTCTCACGATAAAGATACTTTTCATCACCAACCCAAACCGTATTGGTTGCGGCATCAATACCTGTGACAAAAAGTTTTTCATGATGACTCATTCCCAAGCCTCGACCTTGTCCATAGGTATAAAGATGAATCCCTTGATGTTCGCTCATAACTTCCCCAGACGGGTATCGTTTGATTAAGCCTTTTTTGGTGTCGAGCACTGACTTTGGAACTTGCTCTTCAATAAACTTTCCATATCCTTTATCACCAACAAAACAGATTCCGGTTGAGTCTTTTTTCTTAGCCACCACGAGCCCAGCTTTTTCAGCGTAAGCTCTGACTTCGGGTTTTTTCATATGCCCCACCGGAAACAAAAGCTGCGGAATGATTTTAGGATCAATTGTAAAAAGAAAATAAGTTTGATCTTTCCAGTCATCTTCACTGGTCACAATTCGCGGATGACCTGAATCATCTTTAATAATTTGAGCATAATGTCCAGTTGCCAAATAATCGCACTCGAGCTCGTTCATTTTTTTAACAAGATGGTCAAATTTTAAATAAGTATTGCAGTTCACACAAGGGAGCGGCGTCTGCCCCTCAAGATAAGCCTTCAAAAATGGATCAATCACCGCATCTTTAAATTTCGCCTCGCAATTTAAAACGTAAAAAGGAATTTTCAATTTATCAGCAACTGATCTTGCGTCATCCACATCAAGACTTGAACAACAAGAACCATTGCCTTCATCGATATCGCAGTTTGAATAGTCCCAGACTTGCATGGTGGCACCAATCACTTCATAGCCCTGCTCTACTAACAGCGCTGCAGCTACCGAACTATCCACACCACCACTCATTGCCACCAAAACTCGAGGTTTTCTATTTTTTATCATGGCTTCACCTGTTGTTTATTTTGAATCGATTTGTCCTGCATCTCGATTTTGGACTCACTGTTTTTAAGGCCGCGAAGACGCACAACAACGCTCTTCAATAGTTCGACGAAGTTTTCAATTTCTTGATTGGTCGTGAACCATCCCATAGACACTCGCAATGAACTTTGAGCCTCTTGAAAACTAAGTCCCATTGCTCTTAGGCCAGGACTAGGCTCTGAACTGCCGCTACTGCAGGCGGACCCCGTTGAAACGGCGACACCCTTCACATCTAAACTCATCAACAAGGTGTCACCATCTACTCCCGCAATCACCAAACTAGAAGTGTTCGGCAAGCGCAAACAGTTCCCATGGGTCACCTTCACATCAGAAATTTCAGAGCAGATTTTATTTTCCATTTGGCTTCGCAATTGAGCCAACCGATTCGCCTGAACTGAAATTTCAGCAGCCTTGCTGGCCATGACCCCCATGGACCAAATGCCTAATGTATTTTCAGTTCCACCGCGCCGATGTCGCTCTTGGCCTCCACCGAAAATCAAAGATCTCAAATCATTTCCTTTTTTAACATACAAGGCACCCGCACCTTTGAAGGCGTAAAACTTATGGGCGGCCACCGTCGCAAAATCCACATCCAAATCTTGAAGATTCAGCGGAATTTTTCCGTAAGCCTGAACCGCATCGGTGTGAACCTTAGCGCCAACTGAATGAGCCAGGTTCGCAATTTCTTTTATCGGCAGCACCAACCCAGTTTCATTGTTGGCCGCCATAACAAAAACTAGAGCTGTCTTTTCCGACAAAACCTCTTTGAATTTTTTAAAATCAAAGTTTCCATCACGATCCACATCGATCAAGTGAACAATGGCTCCCAATTGTTTAAAGTGCTCAAGAGTCCGCAAAACACTTGGGTGCTCGATTTTGGTTGCGATAAACTCATTTCTTTTTTCATTTGAATTTTGAGTTTGGCTTTTTTCAAAAAAACTTTGCAGAACAGTGTTGTTGCCTTCACTGCCGCCGCTGGTAAAAATAATTTCGAGAGGATTGACACCCAATGCTTGAGCCACTGCTTGCCGAGACTCGCGCACAATTGTTTTTGCCTGACGACCTGCCCAGTGAATGGAACTTGGGTTTCCCCAAATCGAAGCAACCTCAGAAATCCCCGCCAAAACATCAGGATGTAGCGGCGAAGTTGCGTTGTAATCCAAATAGACCAACGGACTTTTCTGCTCAGAGAAATCTTCGACTGTTTTCATGCACTTAGATCCTTTTGACTTGAGTCATGGCTCATAGCACAAATCAAAGTTTGAAGCCAGACCTTTAGAGACCGCAAACCCCAACAGCTTTCCCCTGATACCCTCCTCAAACTCAATGGATTGATTTTCAGAATAAACTTCCGACTAGACCCCGCAATTCGACCTCAAAAACGCTGCCTCATCTTGAGAATTCCTTAGGTTTTTCAACAGGTTCACCGATGTAACTAATACCAAGGGAGATCCAAAACGGGCCTATGAGTTTACCAATTCTTTCCAAGCAATTTTTTGCTCAGCATATGCCCGATGAGGGATTTTTTTCCAAATGGAAAGATAAAGCTCCTTGGACAAATAAATGCGTTCCAGTTTACCAATGGAATGAAGTTCTGTTTGTTGGCTGCCTTTTTGTCCCTGAAAACTTTCCGGCCGTGGCGGAAAAAATGATTTTCGTCATGTGCGATCAAGAATCTTTAAAGTCTGCATGGACCGAGATGAATGGTACAATTTCAGTCGTAGCTCAGGAAGCTAAGCCAGCAAAAAAAATCAAAGAAGAATCTGAAATGCCCGAAGGACTTGTGCTCAATGCTGATGCCGGTGCATCAACAAAAAGTCCAGATCAAGAGTTTTCACTTCAAGATGATATTGTCAGCGAAAAAGAAGAAAGCTCAGAAGAATCAGAAGATTCTGTCGAAGAACTTTTAGAATTGGATTTTTCTGAAAAGCCAGCCGTAAAATTGGAAGTTTCTCCACTTTCAGCGTCGCCTCTAAAACCTGCTGAGCCAGTTGCCAACGAGCTCAATTTAGAAGGCCTAAATGAAACTCCAGTTGCGACACCCGTCGAAACAAAGGTCGCAGCACTCAAGCCAGTGGCAAAACCAATCGCTCAAAGCGCCGCCTCTTCTGATCCTATGGCCCATTTGTTGATCAATAAGCCGGAAGTAAAAGCGCCAGCGCCAGAAAAGATTTTACCGGAAAATGCTGAAGTCACCATGATTTCAGTAAAGTCGTTAAAGAATGAATCTTCATTAGACAAATTCTTTAATCATCTTTTCAGCGAAATGGGACATCATTATTTAAAAACCATGTTGCTCTTAAAAGATGGCGAGACCATGAAGCCTTATCGCTGGGACGAAAAGTTTCAATCTAGCCATGATTCTGCCACCGTCAATGGCATTGCGCTAAACACACCAAGTCCTTGGCGTATTGTGATGCGAACTCAAAAACCATATCATGGCTATGTCGCAAACAATGAAATCAGCGATGCCTTTTTTGACTCTTGGAATTCAGCTCTTTCACCTGAACACATGACACTGGTGCCAGTGATCGTTGAAGATCATGTGATTGGTATGATTTTAGGTCTTGGTGAAAAATCCGCCGACAACAAAAACTGCCTTCATTTGACTGAAAACCTTGCCAACGAAATCTCAACTCAAATCCGTTCGCAACCCGACTTTTTTAAAGCCGCCTAGGTTAGGTAATAGCCGTCTACATAAAGCATACATTACGCGACTTTCTGCCTCGCCAACCATAGATCATACTCAGCCTGAATACGAACCCACATCTCTGCGGTTGTACCCAGAACCTCCTCTAGAATCAGCGCAAATTCCGGAGAAACAGCTCTTTTACCATTCACAATCTCATTGATCTTCCGGGGCGAACATTTACATTTTGCTGCCAACTGGGATTGATTCAACCCCATTTCAGCCATGTAAACTTCATTGAGCACAACGCCAGGATGCATTGGTTTGGGATTTTTAATCATACCTTATCCTTTATGATAATTTTCAATTTTCACATCCAAGAACTCACCGTTCTTAAATTTGAATGTAATACACCACGGAAGCCTTATCGTTACACTCCATTCATCACCGCGAACTCCCTTCAACTTATGAAGACGAATATTGGGTGGCTGTCCTTTCAGCCTTAGATCCACGAGTGCACTCGTTCCGTGCATGATCGTCAAAAGAGCCTTAGCTCGAATCCATAAATCCGGCGGCAATAACTTAGTTTTATCAGATTCCCAAATCTCTTGAGCTCTCTTATTGGCAAAATTACGGATCACTGCAGCCTCACCTATCACGTTATACCATATAGTGGTATAATTCAAGTCATTTCATAAAGAAACCGAATCAATATCGATATTTAAAAGCAGTAAACCTTAATTACTTTCAAGTTTAGACACCTTATCGTTGGTAGAACTACTCAAACTGTTCAGAAATTGAACTCGCCAGTAGCCGTTGCGAAAGCCGAAGACTCCCTCCAGCCCATCGTTAATATGTAAAAATTGACTTACTTCTGGCGTCACCTGAAGTACGCCGAATTTTTCTCCATCTATATCTAGCAAATGAACATGATCACCGGTCTTTTTGTGGACAAAAAACAACCCCTTGGTAACCCGCTCATACTTTTTCTTAAAGAGAAGTCTTTTAAAGTTTTTCCTCCGCCTCTCGACAGTCGCAATTTTCTCAAACTCCTTGAGAAGACTTTCTTTACGTCGACACTCAGCCTGGAAAAACATATTCAGTTGATTTTCGTTCATAGCGCTATTGTGCAATTGATTGGTTTGCATGAGATCTCCTTTAAAAAAGAAGACTGCAAAACATGAATACACTCTGGCTCAAATTAAATTTTATTTAAGAATAGTATTCTACCGAAATTCGGAACACTTGCCTGGTTAACTTATAGATCAACTAATCCACTCGCCATTGAATTTGAATTTGCCTTGATTGATCAGCACGGGCCTCTATTTTCACTAAGCACACTTGCCAATTTAAAGGAAGCTGGTCCCAATTGAATAAACTGGGCCATTCAATCAAAACATAGTGCGAGTCTTCGAAAAAATCCCAAAAACCGACACCATCCAACTCATGTTCGTTTTTCATTCGGTAAAGATCAAGATGCTCGATCAAGACACTTTCGCTAGCGCCGGTTTTTCCTTGATTGCTTCCTTGGTAGTGCTGATGAATTGCAAAAGTAGGTGAGGTCACGGTTGAAGTTTTATAGAATCGGCAAAAGGCTTTTACGAATTCCGTCTTACCAACGCCTAGATTACCTTCTAACAAAACCACCGTTTTTCGGGGGATCTTCGTCGCAAAACTTTCGACCGTCGTCTGAAATTCTGAAAGCGATCCGCATTGAAAAAGCTCTGGATTTTTGAAATTCAAAATTCGCTTCCTTCTAATTAAACTGATTAAATCTGCTAAGCCTTTTTAGATTCGTTTAAGATTTCCTTCATCATCTTGACTGATTTTTCAAGTCCGTATTCAAGCGAATAGCAAATCAACGAGTGACCCACATTGACCTCTTCCAAATGTGGCAATTTGACAATCTCTTTACAGGTTTGAAAATCCAAACCATGCCCTGCATGCACAGCCATTCCCAAGCGATGAGCTTCATGTGCGGCCTCAACTAACCTCTTCCATTCTTGCTGGCGCTTGCGCCCTTGATATAAAACCCAATGACCCGTGTGAAATTCGACAGCATCCGCTCCCACGCCAAACGAAGCCCGCACTTGAGAAACTGAGGGCGCGATGAACATTGAAATCTCAACGCCGATCATCTGCAATTTTTCTACATGCTTTCCAATCCGAGCTTGGTTGCGAACCACATCTAGGCCGCCTTCTGTTGTCAGTTCTTCTCTTTTTTCAGGCACAAAACAGGCCCAATCGGGTTTGTATTTTTTTGCAATTCGAACCATGGCATCGGTTGAGGCCATTTCCAGATTTAAGGGCACCGGACATTTCTCGGCTAAAATGGCCACGTCCTTTTCTTGAATGTGCCGGCGGTCTTCTCGCAAATGAATTGTGATTTGTTCAGCGCCACCTTTAACGGCAAGCTCAGTGATATTCCAAATATCAGGATAAGAGGTCGTGCCCCCGCGAACCTGCCGAAGGGTTGCCGCATGATCAATGTTCACGCCCAATCGAATTTTTTTCATTCACTTACTCGCTCGAAAGATGTTGCTCTAAAAACTCAGCAATTTGAGCTGCGTACTCATTGATTTTCGCTTTATCAGGACCTTCAACTAAAACTCGAATCACAGGTTCTGTGCCTGAGAATCGCACAAAAACCCTTCCCGAATTTCCAAGCTCAGCTTCAATGTCAGAGATCATTTTTTTATAACCTGTCAGCTTATCAATATCTTTTCGATTTTTAACTCGCAAATTGATCAACACCTGAGGCACATCTTCGATGATTCGATTGAGCTCAGACATCTTAACACCAGTCTGCTTCATCACCGCAAGCACATTGAGTGCTGCCACACAACCATCACCGGTCGTTGTATGATCTAGAAAAATAATATGTCCTGATTGCTCGCCGCCCAAATTGAAACTGTTTTTTCGCATTTCCTCGACGACATATTTGTCACCGACCCCGGTTTTAACAACTTGAATTCCGGAATCTTTCATTTTTTTCTCAAGGCCAAAATTGGACATTTGAGTCACAACCAAAGTGTTGTTTTTCAAAGTTCCCTTCTTCTTCATATGCAGAGCGCAGATCCCTAAAATATGATCTCCATTCATGATCTGACCTTTTTCGTCCACCATGATCACTCGGTCCGCATCTCCATCCAAACTGATTCCGACGTCAGCTCGGTACTGCACAACAGACTCAGCCAATTTTGCTGGATAAAGAGCACCGACTTTATCATTGATATTGGTCCCATTCGGCTCATCACCCAATTGCAAAACTTCTGCTCCCAGCTCTTGGAAAATAGCAGGAGCCACTTTGTAAGCAGCACCATTGGCTGTATCTAAAACAATTCTTAGACCATCCAAAGTGTATTCAAGCGGAAAAGTATTTTTAACATATAAAATATAACGACCCTGCGAGTCCTCGATTCGTCGAGTTCGCCCAACCTGATGACTTGGCGGAAGATATTTCGTCAAGTCTTCTTCAAGGACTAAACGCTCTATTTCGCGCTCCATTTGATCGGCAATCTTAAAACCATCAAACCCAAACACTTTAATTCCATTGTCATGAAAGGCATTGTGCGAAGCTGAAATGACGATTCCGGCACTAGCTCGCATATTACGAGTCAAAAAACCAATCCCCGGTGTCGGCAACGGACCCACCAATTGAACATGAACTCCCATCGAGTTCAAACCACTGGCCAAGGCTTGCTCAATCATATAACCAGAAAGTCTGGTGTCTTTTCCGATCACCACTTTACGAGTTTGAGAAACCCAAGGCATTTGTTGTCTTTGCAAAATCACACCAATGGCTTGACCCACTTTAACAACCATATCTGGTGTCATTGGGTAAACGTTTGCTGTTCCCCGAATTCCGTCGGTACCGAACAATCTTTGTTTAGGCTTTGTTGCAACTTCGCTCATTAATTTCCACCATCTTTATTAATCACTTTCGCATGCACCACGGATGGACGCACCGAAATCACTTTGACTCCAAAAGGGACATCGATCTGACGAATTGGAATTTCAACATCCACATCGCCTGTTCCCTTTTTGGATACATCCACACTGACCAATTGGGACAATCCCGAATCCATAAACTTTTTTAGTGCTGTTCTGGGGCCAGAAACTTTCACCTTAACGGACTCGACACTTTGACTGACCACTGCCTGATTGGGTCCAGGAATCAATTCGACTTCAATATTTTTTGAGAGCGAAAAATCTCTTCGACCCAAAATCGTCAGCCAAAGGATCAAAGCTATAAAAAGTGAAACGACTTTATAGCTGAAGTTTTCAGTGACCGAGTCTTGCCATTTTTTCTTCATGAAAAAGCCTCGACTGTTGCTTTGTATTTCAATCCATAAACATCATATAAGGCCTGACGTAAATCACCCATCTCTTGCATTTGAGTCAGGTGACCCCCTTGGACGATCGCTACGGTTTTATTCTCTTCAGAGACGATAATGACGATCGCATCAGACTCTTCGGTTAAACCAATAGCTGCTCGGTGACGAGTTCCAAGATTTTTGTCCAAAATTGGGTTTTTACTGAGTGGAAGAAAATTACCGGCCGAGTGAATTTTTCCACCGCGAATCAATACAGCACCGTCGTGCATTGGCGATGTTGGATGAAAAATACTTGCCAACAATTCAACTGAAACTCGCGAATCCATCTCGGTACCGAATTCGATATGATAATCGACCAGAATATCTCTTTCGATGACGATCAAAGCACCGTGGCCTTTTTCAGCCATAGCAAATGCCGTTTTTGCAATCTCTTCGATGATATAAGTTTCTTGAACTGCCGACACATCCGAGAAGAAGGGATTGCTACCAATCTGAGCCAGAGCACGCCTGATCTCGGCCTGGAACAGGATCACGACGATCACAAATAAATTGGAGAAGAATTTTTCCAAGATCCAATTGAAAGTAAAAAGCTCAAGCCAAATACTAAGAATATAGGCAATCGCTAATACTCCAAGACCCGACAACATTTGAATTGTTCCGGTTTTTTTGATCAAAACCAAAATCCGGTAAACCACAATCCAAACCAACAACATATCAATGAAGTCCTGAAACCTCAGGTGGCTTACGATAAACCAAATGTTGTCAAACATGAGCTGTAAATCCAAAGTTGTCGCTTCCTATCTGTTTTTAATCTTAAGCAGTAACTGGCCCACCGTTACCAACTGGACCCTTGCCGCCAGTGGTTTTAGCAGCACCATCAGCACCGGCGACAGCGCCGTCAGCGCCCACTAGAGCTCCGCCAACACCACCCATGCCACCCGTTTTGTTCGAGCGCACCTTGCGGATTTCTGAAACTGCAGCACCGTTGACCAACATCTCAACTTCATTGCCATCTATGGTTTCATACTCAAGCAAAGCCAATGCTAATCTTTCTAGAGCATCCCGATTATCAGTTAAAATTTTAACCGCAATCTTGTAACCAGTTTCAATTAGCAAAAATACTTCACGATCAATTTCCTCTGCTTTCGCATCCGAGTAATCTCGCTCAGTGTGACCACCATTCATCCCTAAAAACACTGGTCCTTCGCGTTTTTCATAAGCCATAGGACCCAATTTTTCAGACATTCCCCACTCGCAAACCATACGACGAGCGATCTCTGTTGCTCGCTCAATATCATTTCCAGCACCCGTGGTGATATCATTGAAAATCAACTCTTCAGCAGCACGACCGCCAAATAAAAACGAAATCATATTTTTGGCTGTATTCTTTGAAAGATTTAAGGAATCTTTTTCTGGCAAAGTCTGAGTCACCCCTAAGGCCATACCCCTTGGGATAATTGTCACTTTATGAATTGGATCCAAACCCGTCAGCTTTTTATTTACCAACGTGTGACCTGCCTCATGGTAGGCCGTCACTTTTTTATCTTCATCACTGATCACCATCGATTTTCGCTCTGAACCCATCAGAACTTTATCTTTAGCTTTTTCAAAATCTTCCATATCCAAATATTTTTTGTCGGTTCTGGCTGCAACTAGCGCTGCTTCGTTGACCAAGTTTTCTAAATCCGCTCCTGAAAAACCTGGTGTCCCACGAGCGATTCGCTCTAAGTCCACATCTGGACCCACTGGCGTTTTACGAGTGTGAACTTCTAAAATTTGCCGACGTCCATTGACATCAGGCTTATTCACAACCACCCGACGGTCAAATCGACCTGGTCGCAACAATGCTGGATCCAATACGTCAGGTCGGTTGGTCGCCGCAATTAAAATCACGCCTTCAGAACTTTCGAAACCATCCATCTCTACCAAGAGCTGATTTAAAGTTTGTTCACGCTCATCATGACCACCACCCATACCAGCGCCACGATGTCTTCCTACTGCATCGATCTCATCAATGAAAATCAAACAAGGCGCATGTTTTTTACCTTGCTCAAATAAATCACGAACTCGGCTGGCACCAACGCCCACAAACATCTCAACAAAATCAGATCCGGAAATAGTAAAGAACGGAACTCCAGCTTCACCAGCCACAGCTCTTGCAAGTAAAGTTTTACCTGTACCCGGAGAACCCACCAACAAAACACCTTTTGGAATTCGTCCACCCAACTTAGTAAAGCGCTTTGGGTCCTTTAAAAATTGCACGATCTCTTGCAACTCTTCCTTAGCCTCGTCAACTCCAGCCACTTCTTTGAAAGTAATTTTGTTTTTTGATTCAGTTAAAAGCTTGGCCTTACTTTTTCCAAAACTCATGGCTTTGCCGCCACCAGCTTGAATCTGGCGCATAATAAAAAACAAAAAAGCGATTCCTAAAATAAATGGCAACCAATTCATCAGCAAGCCCATCATTAAAGAATTGGACTCGCCCTTTTCATAATTTGGAGTGATGCCGTTGGCGATTAGGAATTTATAACCTTCATCACCGGTGTTGCCGACAATCTGAAATTTCTTGCCGCCGTATTTTTTTTCAAACTCAGGCTTGATGTCGCCGACGATTTCGCCGCTTTCAGGTCGAAAACTAATATTGGTCACTTCTTGCGCTTTTACAGCGTCAGAGAATTTTGCGAAGTTAAAATCCTGAACCATTGTTTGATGGCGATTTTCATAAATTTGAAACATGAATACCGCGATGATTACTAGCAAAAACCACAGAGCAACTGTCTTTTGCGCTTGCTTCATTTAATGCCTCATTCCTTCTTAAATCTAACCTTTAAAGTCTAACATGATAAAATCACTGAGCCCAAGATTTAATTGAGCAATAATCAAGACTTATACTAGGCTTTTGCCAATATAAAATGACGATCGACAATCCAATTCAATTGCGCCGCTTTGAATGTGTGTTCATTATGAGAAATGTCTAGCTGCTTCAAAATTTCTTTTAGCTGATTTTGCGTAAAATCTAAGCTTCCTAGACTCCTGATATACCGCGCCAAACACTGAATTTTTTGATTTTCATTTAAGGTTAGAAACAAGGGTCTAGTTAAACCATCCCGAGCGAACAGCCCTTCGGGAAATTCTGGAGTGAAATGTTGCACCAAAGCCGTTTCTAAATTTTCAAAACTTCTGGCCATACTGGCCATCGCCCCAGGATTCCGACCTTCCAAATCCGGCAACCACTGATTCCGCAACCAGTTTCGCAAATAATTGGAATCTTGATTACTCGGATCCTCGATCCACTTTAAACCCAATGTCTCCGCTTCGCCCAAAATAGTCTTCCTAGAAATCCCCAACAACGGCCTAAGCTCACCAGCCTTAAAAACTTCCATGGGGCGCAAAAAAGCCTCTGCACCAGCACCCCGAATCAGTCTTAAAATTTGTGTTTCCAAAAGATCATCCTGATGATGGGCAAACACCAAACCATTTAGATTGTACTTTTCTAAAATAGTTTTTGCCGATTTTCTTCGAAATTCTCGCATTTCATTTTCACTCGACAAAGCCACTTCGCTTTTTAGAGTTTCAAAAGGAAGGTTTAACTTTTGCGCCAACTCTTTAACTAAAGCTGCTGCTTGATCTCGATAAGCCAATTGATTTTGATCGGCCGCCCCATGATGAGCGTAAAATAAGGTCAATTTTAAATCTAAAGCACTTTGAATTTGATCAAGCGCATGCACTAGAAAAACCGAATCCAAGCCACCCGAAACCATGACAAGCAAATTTCGTGGGATTTCAACTTTCGCGTCCGACAGCAGGCGGTAAATTTCATGCACCACCGGGGACCAAGAAATCTTATGATTCGTTTTCACAAAATTATTCACAAAATTATTCACAAAACAAATATGAACGAGCTCTTAAGAAAAATCACTTTAATAAAGGCATTAAAACTGTAATTATTCGCCGTCTAAAATTTAGACACCCTAGAAATCACGATAAAATTCGTCTCTGCGCATAAAACCAGTTAGATTATCCAGCATGAGAAACCCCATCTTTACCACTTTGCTTTTAGCTCTCATTTTGGGTGCATTTTGGAGCTCACCCTCCAGCGGGCAATACCTCGCTCGTACCTATAGCAAAAGTGATACTTTAAACCATCTACAAAGCTGGAGAGTCGAGAATTCTAGTCGCCAAGATATCGACGATCGAGAGCGAGATTTACGCGGAGACTTCATCAATCGGCTGATTTTTCAGAGCGACCGAACCTTACAGGAATACGACAGCCAATTTACTTTCAAATCCCAGGCTCCATTGATCTTGAGCAAAATGATTGAAACCGAGAAAAGCGACAGCAATTCAACAAATCCAAACTTAGTTTTCTTTTTAACTGAGCTTAATGATGGACTAAAAACCATCATCGAACCGCAAGAGGACATCTTAGAATTCATTAAATCCTTCACCGAGTTTTCAGGATTGTCAGATCCGGGATTTGCGATTGAGTTCGCTGAAGATCGCGATTACATCAATCACACCAAGGCCGTAAAAGCCCGCCCATCCAATGACGAATACGACTATGACTCTGACTTAGAAGTCAAAGAAGACTCTGGAAAATCAATTGATGAACCCACCGATTTGACATTGGAAAACTCATTCATCCCCTCAACAGAAAGCTCCCGGCCGTAACCGGATTCTTTGACTCCGCCAAAGGGTAAGTTCGCGTCGGACTTCACTTGCTCGTTCACTGCGACAAAACCACATTCTAAATTTAAAACAAAATCTGCGGCCTTTTCGATGTCTTTTGTAAACACAGCTGAGCCAAGTCCATAATGGGTTTGATTGGCCAAATTGATCATTTCTTTTTCGTCAATCACTTTAAAAACCAAGGCCACTGGCCCAAATAACTCTTCGGTTTTCAAAAATGGATCGGATTGATTTTGAATTTCTAAAATTGTCGGAGAAAAAAAAGCATTCTCATTAAAAACCGAACTGCCATCATGAAAAATATTTTTAGCGCCTGAGTTCTTCAAGTGCTGACATTGGGACAACAACTGAGATTTAAACTTCAAATGTGCAAGACTTCCCACTTGAACTTGTTTATCCAGGGGATCTCCAACCTTGAAATTGGAAATCTGTTTTTGGAATTTATCAACAAAGGAGTCAAAAACTTTTGCGTCTACCAAAAATCTTTTTGCCGCAATACAAGCCTGACCATTATTGACCATCTTTGCTTGAGCGCAAATCTTGGCAGCCAAATCCAAATCAGCATCTGCTAAAATCAAATAGGGGTCACTGCCCCCTAGCTCTAAAACAGATTTTTTTAAGTATTTCCCAGCTAGCTGTGCCACGACTGAACCGGCCTGCCGACTGCCGGTTAAAGTCACAGCTCGCACTCGCTGATCCGCAATCACCTTTTCAACTTTTTGATGCTCAATATTTAGATTCACCAGTAAGCCGACTTCGATCTCATTCATCATTTTTTCCAGCAACAAAGCAACGCCAGCCGTGATATCAGAATGCTTGAGAATTACGGGATTTCCAATTGCGATCGCTGGAGCTAGAACGCGCACCAATTGCCAGATCGGATAGTTCCAAGGCATGATCGCCAAAAGAGGCCCCAAGGGTTGATGCAAAATATACGAGTTTTGGTATTGTGATTTTACTTTTCGGACCCGCAACTGACTTTCAACAAGGTCAGAGTAGTACACAAAGGCGGTCAAACACTTTTTCACTTCAGCATGAGAGTCCGAAATCGGTTTACCCATTTCTAAAGTGATGAGCTTGGCCAAATCATTTTCGTATTTTTTAAAGACTTCGATGCATTGATTTAAAAGATTTTTTTTCTGCTCAATCGTTTTTTGCCGATTTTCTAAAAATGCAGCAAAGGCCAATTGCAGCTTTCGTTCGATCTGCTCGTCAGATTCCCTTGGGTATCGACTTAAAATATTTCCCGTCGCGGGATTGATCGTTTGAATAAAGTCCAACATTTACAGCAACACGTAAACTTGCATAAAAGAGGCTACTAAGCCTAAAAGAAAAACAAAAGTCATCGTTCCCAACGCAAAAACTTGGTAGCTTTTTCGAATTCTTAAGGCTGCACGCGTGTACCCAGTTTGATTTAAGACAGGCTGGCGCTGCAAAATTGCTTTCATAAAAAAATGACAACAGACACAAAACAAAACCACTGAAAAAAGTGCGAGTAATAAATTTCCCATGACTATCTATCGACAGAACTTTGTCTCAACTTGAGATCAACTTTGGTCTAGATCATCGAATTCAGAATCCGCCCGTTTCCGTAACAAGACTTATTTTGGATCTTTTTTCTGAATTTCGATTTCAGCTTTAATGATAAATTTATGACTTTCGGCAAACTTCGCTGCTTCTTTGGTGAAGTCGATTTTTTGAACGATGCTAATGATTTCTTTCGAAACCCGATTGGTGATTTCGTCTTTAGACTTATTGGCACCTTGAATGACCACATTTAAAATCTCTTTTGGAAGCTTTAGCTCTGCTAAATAAGCACGAACGGCGTCTTCCGTCATAAAGGCAGCACTGACCCCGGCTGTGAATAGCTTTTTGACTGTTTCACCAATCAGGGTCGAGGACTTTTCATCCTTTTTCGAACTGTCGTCGGAATGACTCGAATCATCGGCCATATTGTTCCGCCACTCGTTTATGATAAGCACTCATCATATTTGGTAAATTGACACTGACCAAAGCTTTGGCAATGGGCCCTGGTACGAAAAGATTAAAAGTGGCTTCGACCGAATAGGTCGCTCGGCACTTTCCACCCTCTTCGGCCAATTTCCAAAATCCATTTGAGGTCTTAAAGATGTCTCCGCCAGCAAATTCCCATTTGATTTCTTGATCTGTGGTTTCAGACATCCAAAGGCTATACTTAAAATTTTTAACAACGTTGACGGTGTATTCGACCATTTTACGATTGCCTTCAGCCTTAATGACTTTGCAATCTTTCACTTCAGATAAAAATTGTGGATATTTTTCGTAATCACTGACGATTTTATAAAACTGCGCCGGAGTGCAATTGAAAACTTCTGTCGTAGAGGCACTTGCCATTATTCACATCCATTGAATTGAAATTATAATAATTCAATTGAGCCAGCGACTGGACCAGGATGTCAACTTTTTTTAAAAAGGGCCTCAGCTGCAGCTCGAAGCTTGGCGGCCTGATCTTGATCGGCCAAAGCACCTTTACGAAGCACAAAGTAGTCACAATGATTGGAACGCTCTTTTTCTTTCACTCGATCCGCACTGGATTCACGGCATTCGTTGTAAGATTTAGGATCAAAAAAATCACAATTCTTACAAGCATGCACGTCAGCCCGACAATGCGGACACTCTTCCCGAAGTCCAATTTTAGAATCGGAAAAAGAAATTTCTTTGCGACAAGAAAAACACTGAACCGTTACCGCCATTAAGCCAAACTCGGTTTCTTTTGCAAATGATGATGAGCCTCGATGGTTCGAATGGTGCCAGTCGCTGAACGCATCACGATTGAGTGAGTTTTTGCCTGTCGTCCTGCTAAGGTTTTAACACCTTTCAATAAAGGCCCATCCGTAATGCCGGTTGCACAAAACATCACAGAACCGGCAGCCAGCTCGTTGATGGTGTATTTTTTTGTTAGATCCTTAACACCCATTTTTGTAGCGCGAGCCTTTTCTTCTTCGTTGCGAAATTTCAGGCGACCTTGAAAATCTCCACCCAAACACTGAAGTGCCGCTGCGGAAATCACACCTTCTGGCGCTCCACCAATTCCAATCAACAAGTCAATTCCGCTTTCTGGCCAAGCAGAAGCAATACTGGCTGAAACGTCACCATCACCGATCAAGTGAATTCGAGCACCAGTTCTTCGAACTTCAGCAATAAGATCAGCATGACGAGGACGATCCAAAATCACTACCGTCACGTCTTCAACCGCTTTACCTAGGGCCTTAGCGACCCGCTTGATATTATCAGTAGGACTAGCGTCGATGTCGATTTGACCTTTAGCAGCTGGGCCACAAGCAATTTTATCCATATAGGTATCGGGAGCATGCAAAAAATTTCCGTGTTCAGCTACTGCAATAACTGAGATGGAACCAACACCACCATTGGCGCAAATCGTGGTTCCCTCTAATGGATCCAAAGCAATGTCAATTGCCGGAGAATCCTCAGTCCGCTGACCGACTTTTTCACCAATATAAAGCATGGGAGCTTCGTCGCGCTCGCCTTCACCGATCACAACTGTGCCATCAATGCGCAAAGTATCGAATGCTTTTCTCATGGCATCCACAGCAGCAGCATCAGCTGCTTTTTCATCACCACGACCCATAAAACGCGCGCTCGCAAGAGCAGCAGCCTCGGTCACACGAACTAATTCTAAAGCCAGATTTCGATCCATTGTTCACTCTCCAAAACTTTCTTAAGACCTTCAGGTGGTCTTGTCGGTTTTAAATTCTTATCTAAAGACGCATGTACGGTTCGGCAACTAGAAATAGCGCCTTCAAACCGGTCTCGACAATACATTTTATATTCAAAAACAATTTTAGCCTTTTCCAAGCGCGCTTGCACTTGAACTTCAAGCCAATCCCCAAACTGCGCAGGTTTTAAGTGCTTCACTGTTGTTTCCAGCACCGCCAAGTGACTGGCTGTTTCGGGGCGTTGGTAATCCAAAATTCCTCGCGAGTGAGCCCAGGAAACCCTAGCCTCTTCATAAATTCGCAAATAATTCGAATGATGGACTATCCCCATCAAGTCGGTTTCATAGAACTGAACCTGATGGCGATGAGTGTGCAGCGACATGCTTACTGATTCCGCTGAGATCGCAAAATCTGTTGCAGAACTTTAAGATCAACTTTGGATTGAACGACAGATTGATTTAATTCCATCGCAGTCAAAAGTTTCAAAAGACGATCCAACCAGCTAGCGCCCATCGAAATTTTTGCGCTTTCCGCGGTCATCAAATCCGGAGTCAAATAACCCCGAGTTTCATCAATAGCAGAGCCAGTTTTTTGCAATGACACTTTGCCTTCGTTGTAAATCCAAACCAAATGATCGTACTCGATCAAGGCTTGCGCAATATCCGCGCCCACTTGTCCATCTTGAGTTTTATTCCAAACAAAAACATTGGTATCAAATGGCCCATGTAACCAAATCGGCGCTTGCAAAGTTGGATGCAAATCTGCAGTTGAAAAACACTGCATGCTCGATTCAATCAACCGATCTTTGATCGTTTGATCTAAAACCATTCGACCTTGGGCTGAGATACTTTCAAAAACCACACCGATCATTTTTCCTGACATACGCACAATTCGAGATTTTAAAATTAAATCTTCAGAGTTGCCTTCGATCTTAAGTCTTAAATCAAAGCTTTGACCCATTTTGACTTTGGCAATTAGGCCACTTCCCTGAATCGCAAGACCTGCTAAACTTAAATCTAAAACGGCACTTTCGTGGCGCTGAAGACTTTCGGGCCAAATCACTTTGACACCCTTGATCGGCACAAATTGGTCATCGTTTCCAGGTAGACCTTGAATTAAAAACAGACGCGGTAATTTTCTTGAGCTTGTAAATCCTAATAGCATTTAATGTTTATAATCTTTTTCTAGGGTAGTTCTCAACGAAACAGACACATGATGCATGACAGCTTCAACAGCGACCTTGAAAATCCAACCAGGAACCCATCCTGCTGGGGACTTTGACCTTCCCAAAACACCAACAATAGATGCTTGACGCGCCGAATCTGCTCCATTCTCTATCACCAAAACTCCACCTAGATCTTTTAGCCACCCATCAGCTACTTGAAAATAGATTCGCCTCTCTGATTCAACTTTACCTTTTGCAGGCACGGTCTCTTCAAACAAATTGACCCACAATTCGCGCTCTTGCCCTAGGAACTTCATTTTCAAATGCAGCTGTGACTTGGATTCATCCATCTCCACCAAGGGAAAATGATCCGACAATGCTTTCAATCTCGAAAAATTCTTGGCTTCTTTAAAACAAAACTCAGGTGGAACTTTCACCAACCCCGCTCCGCGAAAACTCCATTCACCAACTTCTTCTTGAACCGACGTTAAAACTTCACCCTTTTTAACTCGAACATCTAATCCTGGCTTTTTCCAAAAACGTGGCTCTTCGCCCATCTTTTTTAAAACCGAGGGTACGGCCAAGCTCAATGACTTTAGATCTGAATTTGAGCGAGCATCGGCATAGCCAAAAAAAAGCGAAGTCACTGCAAAAAAGAATGCTGCCAAAAAGAAATTCACTAGGTATGATTTTCTCACTAAGGAGCCCTCACTTTGCAAAACGAACAATTACATCCTGAACGTTGGAAAAAAGAATTACCGATGTGGATTACGATGTCACGTATTGCTTTGGTTCCTTTGATCGTCGCAAGCCTCTGGCCCAATCAATTTTGGACGAACATTTTAGGCGCGGGCCTTTTCTTGATTGCTTCGATTTCTGATTATTACGACGGCTACTTTGCTCGGAAATACAATGCGGTCAGCACCATGGGGAAATTTATGGACCCCATTGCTGATAAAATTCTGGTGAGCAGCATTTTAGTCATGCTGATCCCGTCGGGAAAAGCCGACCCCCTCATGGTGATGATCATCATTGCCCGCGATACCTTTATCGGCGGCATCAGATCTGTGGCAGCGGCTGACCAAATCATCATTGCAGCCAAACCCACAGGGAAGTGGAAAACCGCTTTGCAAATGCTGGCCATCCCAGTGGCAATGCTGGATATGGAAGTCGCTGGATTTTCTTTGGATCGAATTGGCTATTGGGCCCTATGGCTCAGCGTAGTTCTTAGCATCACCTCGGGCATCGAATACTATATTGGCTATTTACAATCTAAAAAACAGATGGCTTAAGCGAAAGCCCTATAAGACGATTATTTAGATGCTTCCGAGGCCACATTTCGCTGCATACGAAACTGCGAACCCTGATAAAGCCCGGCACCGTAGGCCAAAACCCCAGCCACTATTAAAACCGACCAAACCACCAAGTTTCTTCGGAACAAACGGTCTGCTGAAATTTGCGGCAAACCCGAAGCCACTGGGTTTATTGGGCTCTTAACCTCCCCAGAAACCGGGGTCACAACCTCAGAAACGCCTATTTTTTTAGCTTTTTTAATTTCTTTTTTTGCCATACCTCTATTTTTCGGTAAATCGTTGACAAGTCAAAAGGGAATGTAGTTAATTCGGTGGTCCAAATACTCTTTTGCGGGAGTAGCTCAGTTGATAGAGCGTTGCCTTGCCAAGGCAAAGGTCGCGGGTTTGAATCCCGTCTCCCGCTCCAATCTTTCTCAAGGGTTGGCTAGACCTTTCATCGAAATACTCTAAAGTAAAAATTTTCCCTTAATTAAAGACGATGCGATAAGGCCAGACGAAATGGTCCAAGATAAAAATGGAGCTATAAAATGAAATTTACAACCATCCTAATTTTCTTACTTCAACTTTCAGCAACGTCTTTTGCTGGCACATTAACTTGCTCAACTACAGATTTGGCCTCTGCCGACATCTTATCAATCAAAATGGTACAGGATGTGAACTTTGAAAAACCGATTTTGGTTTCACTGGTAAATGATTTCAGCGACAGCCAAATTGAATTTACTCCAACCCCTATGGGCGGCATCAGCTATAGCATCAAAACATTTTCTGATTACGAAGAGCAACACCTTGTTATTACGTACGATGCCAGCGACTTAAAAAAAGATATCACCTTTAAGGCGACATCGGTGGCTTCACAGGCTTTGAATTTAGACACGCTTTACACAAAATGCGAATGGCGAAAATGAGCATGAAGTAAAACAAAGCTGAGGTCATCAATCTACTGATCAGTGACCTCAACCTATTCACTTCATTTACTTCTTTTTCTTTGAAAGAAAATTAAACCCAAGACCGACCACAACCAAAACAACGAAAACGGCTAAAACCGGCCAAAGATGCTCAGTTTCTCCACCGGCACCATGAGTATGACCTCCACCGCCCTCAGCAAAAGAACTTGTTGAAGTTAGAAATTGTGTAATGAACTTTGTCATATTTATTCTCCTGTAAAATTAGAGCCGTTTAAATATCCTTTTTTCGTTATAAAAATATATAGACGCTGCTTCTTTTGATCCTTTTGTTTTTCATCCAATAGAATAGCGACCCATTCAGGGCCTTTTTTGAAAGTCTTCTGCTCCACTTTCTCAACTTTTGCAGCCACCCAACTGGCTTCAATTTTCCCCAATCCTGCCAAAACTTCGGTTGCTTTTGGAACTGCCAATTGGATTTCATCCTTCGTGCAATCCTTAGTAGCACAGTTGGCTACGCGGGGTGGATGATCTCCATGAGCAAAACCAAAATTTGACGAAACGCTAAGTAGCACTGTGAAGATTATTTTTTTCATTTTATTCTCCTTTAGATTTTAATGTGTATTGTTTTGTTCTTGATCCATATCTTGATGGATATGCGAGTGATCGTCTCGATTGAGCGGAAAAGAATCCGGATCTGAGCTATGCCAATAGCTATGAAATTGCATGAAGAATAGAAAAATTCCTCCAGCTATCAAAGCCACATTTGCAGCTTTAGCAAATTTCGCAAAAGATTCAACTTTTCTCCATCCGCTCAAAAATATCATCATCACAACAAGTGCTAGGATTTGCCCCACTTCAACTCCGACATTGAAGGAAAGGATTCGAAAAAGCATGGCTACATTATCTTCTCCCAAAGGAAGCTGCTGCAGTCTGGTCGACAGGCCAAACCCATGAATCAGTCCAAAAATGAAGACCATTTTCAAAAGGCTTGGCGACTGCCAATCGAAGTGCTTCTTAAAACCATCAATATTTTCAAACCCCTTATATATCACACTGACCGATATCACAGCATCGATCAGATAATAATTGGCTGTGACCTCAAAGAAAGTCGCAAAAATCAGAGTTATGCAGTGTCCGAGCGTAAAAACGCTGATGAATTTTACGATATCCTTAAAGGTCGTTAAAAAGAAAATGACACCGAAAATGAACAGCAAGTGATCGTATCCGGTGAGCATATGAGTTGCCCCAAGCCAGATATATTTTAAATAACCCCCGTTCAACATAGCCTCTTTGTCTGCAGCGGAAATACCGTGAGCAAAACTCAAAGCCGGAACGAAAAGTGAAAACAGAAAACCCAAAATATTCATAAAATTACCTCTGGCCCTAATATTCTTATTGCTTGCAAATTATTATCAAGCAAATCCTAACCCTAGAGCTTTCGATGTCAATAGATGAAGTGATTTTGGTACGGCAGTTTTAATTTTACGCAAACGAGGTAATTCACCACCAGCAGATGACCCAGGGGATAATCAAGAAAAGCTTAAATCAAATCTCTTGAGCAATCTCCCAGTTATTTCCAGCCGGATCGCAAAAGACAGCTGTTCGCCGCCCCCAAGGTCGATTGATTGGACCATTGAGAAGTATAACCCCATTTTTCTGCAATTGAGTGCAGACTTCGTCGACATTTCGAACCTTTATGGTGAACATGAGGCGAGCTCCACTCGCCCTGTCTGCAACCTTAACCGGCGCAATTAGTTCTGAAGACTCGGAAATTTTCAACAAATTCAACATCACATTGTCGAGCCGAATGACTGTACAATTTTGATCTTCAAAGACGGGTTTCACAGCAAAAATATTCTCGTAGAAGCTTTTTGCTTGCGACAGATCTTCCACGAAAAGCGTAATGCACTCAAGATTCGCCAGTTCTGAAATCATTTACTGCTCCTAATTTTTCTAATTGGACTCTGCAACGGCATAGTTCATCACCTTATTAATTATTTTTCTGAAGCAGCGCCTGAACGATGGCTTCAAAAAATCGCGCTTCTTTGTCGGTGAATCGACCGACAATGGGAGCATCTACGTCTAACACTCCTAGCAATTTTCCTTGGCGAATCATTGGCACCACCACCTCAGACCGAGACGCCGCATCGCAGACTATATGATCTGGAAATTCGTGAACATCATGGACTACAATTGTTTTTTTTCTCGAGTGCGGCTTTACCGCAAACTCCCCGCCCCAATCGGATGTCGGTACAAGCGGGCTTACCCTGAAAGGGACCCAAAGTCAGATTATCGCCTTCGAGTAAATAGAAACCTGCCCAATTTAAATTTGGCAATTCTGAAAATATAAACGCAGTTGTGTTTGCTAGATCCGTAAGCCAGCGCCCCACCAAAAGAGCTTGATATTGCTTTAAAAGACTTTCTTCTGAAAACATAACCATCGATATACCCTGCTTTTTCGACATTGCCAAACAGATCGCGATGCGCAGCCCTCCTTAAAGATCTAGCTTTAAGTCTATGCACCTTTTTTACTGACCTGCGAGTCAACTTAGAATGAAAAATCATTCTTCACTTTCTTGTCTCGCAGGACTTGCTTCTGCATCGCTATTGCTATTAACCGCTTGCTTCGGAGGCGGTGTGCAGACCCCAGCGCCAACGCCTGATGGCCAGGGCTCGCAAGGCTCGCCCAGCACTTCGACCACAATCACGACATCTACAACCAACACGACAAATGTGACCTCGACCACGACACCAACTAGCTACAAACCGGTGGCGCTACTTTGGGAAGCCACTCGCACCGAAGGTGCCTCGTGGTCGAGATTTCTAAAAGACCTGTTTTCCAGCACACTCAAAGATACAATCAATGCCGCAGATGACATGATTCGATTTTGTCCAAATTTTAATTCGTTAAATGACGACCAAAAAATTAATACTTGGGGCATGCTCATATCAGGTGTTGCAAAATATGAGAGCGCTTATGACCCCTTGTCACGAATGCAAGAAACCACCATGGGCACGGATCCAGTGACGAACCTTCCTGTTTATAGCGAAGGACTTTTACAACTTTCATATCAAGATATTACTGGTTGGCCTTTTTGTAAGTTTGATTGGAATCAAGATAAATATCTAAACGTCAAAGATCCCAGAAAGACTATTTTAGTTCCCGAAACCAATTTGGATTGCGGCGCCAGGATATTAGCAGCGCAAGTTGCAAAGTATCATAAAATCGTCATTAGCAAAGGCGTTTACTGGGCAACCTTAAAGGAAAATGGCAAGTATCAAAAAATCAATGAAATCTCGAATCTTGTTCGAGGCCGTTTAAGTTTTTGTTTATAATTTCTTAAAACAAAAATCTTGCCCGTATTCCAAGGTAATTCGTAGGCGTTTCGGAAATATCTTTTGGTCTAGCTGGAGTTTTTGTAACCACCTCAAGACGACTGTCTTTGATCACTTGCGACCCCATAACTCGGTTGATCTTAGTTGAGACAGCGCCCATGGGATTTAAAAGAACTCTTACAAACTTTTTAACAGACTTATTTCCTAACAATCCAGATTGCTTTTCCTCTAATGTTAGACTCATTCGATAAAGCATTTCTCCCATGATAGATCCAATGATCGGCGTGATGAACAAATCTTGTATCGAAGGAATCTCGGCCACAGCTTCAAATCCGTACTCCCAAAAGAAAGTGGACATCATCACCGAATAACCAAAAGCTTTCATTTGCGAAAGTCCATTGTGCCTAGCCATCACATAGTAGGCCGCGCCGGAAACTGGATGACCGATGTAATTGAATTGCCAATCATCTTTATCGATCACCGGTCCTGCTTTGATGTTGGCCTCGTAAAGTCCCAATACACCTTTGCTGTTGACGATAGCCTCTTTGTCCCAACCCGTGACACTTCCTGGAAGCATCCATAACACTCCCATGGTCGCTGTCATTGTCAGCGCTAAATTTTTGGTGTCATTGGCCAGATTATCTTCTGTCGATTTAAAAGCCGAAATATCTATATTTCTAGAAATTTCAATTTCATCCGCATCTTGAATTATAATAAACGACACCAGGGGTTTTTCTGCATTGTAACGACAAACTTCTTCTTCTGAGTATTGAGTCGAAGTGACGGAATTCAGTTTTTGCACACGTCTAAAAACGGTTCGACAAGCAAAGGCATCACTTGTGTCCACGCTAATTTGATATCCCTGAGCCATCTTTCGCCCAGCAGCCTGAGGCGCCGTTGGCAAAAACGGTGGAACTTCTTCGCGGCCTTTGATCGCATTATCGATAGACTCTTGAGATAACCAGGATGGCCAATTTGAACCCACAGCATTTCTTGTCTCCGCAGACCAGGCGCTAGTCGAAGTCAAAAGAACTATCGCTAAAAAGATTTTGCTTATTTGCTTCATAGATTCTCTCTTTTCTTTCGGCCATCGCGGATTTCAATTCCACGCTTTTGTAATTCTTTAAGAAACTGACCCGTGGGCTTCCATTTGGTGTATTCAAAAATGGCGACGTCATTCAAAGTCAAGGCTCCCCAAATCTGAGCTTCAACATAGTCCATATTGGGCTGCCATTTCATTTTGAATTCCGACAAATTGTCTTTGCCGACGATGTCGAATTGATTTCCATATTCGTCAGGCCTTGACCACTTTCGCACTGGCGCAATATCAGGCAAACCTAAGCGGTTCACCTTCAATCCTTCTGCTAAGACCGGCACTAAAATAGAACGCTCACTCCAAGGTATAAACATCTGATCCCAGGACTCGGGCGATTTCGACTCTTGTGGGTGTCCATTCCAATAGACAAACCGATTCAACGAATCCCCCGGCGTCACCGTCATCCTTTGCCGAATTCGATCGAGCTTGAAGTAGTATTTATCTGTACCCGCATAACTATCCAAAGATTTTGGACCGTTCAATCCCGAATTGTCTTCTGGGTAAATTGCCGCATACTTTGGCTTTACCTCGTCTGTTAAGGATTTATACTGCTCAATATTGAGATTCGCATAAGATGCCTCAATCTCACTTCGGCTAAAGCTTGAACCTTGGCTACTTCTAGCTTGATGAAAATTCAAAAAACCTT
>CAZDHC010000019.1:0-38881 GCA_964505225.1 uncultured Bdellovibrio sp.
AGCTGTATTGAACCATTTAAATCGGCATGCATACGACGAAAATTTCTCCAAAGCGAATCTCTGATTTTATAATTTTTAATCCAGCGGCCGTCAGTTCTGTCGTCAATTCGGATTCGCTGTACTCGGTTTCATGGGTCTTATCCAATCTCCATTCGACTGAACTCATTTTTTTGTAAACACTTATCCAGTCACGGGTAAGCAGAGGTACCCGAATCAAAACCATCTTTGATCCCTCGTTTTTCCAAGATGCCGCAGATAAGATCTTTTTCAAAAAATTGACCCGGTCAGTGATGTGTTCAAGGACGTTTGATAAAGTGATGAAGTCTATCTTTTCAATTCGGGAGTAGTCGTATGATGTCGCATCGGCACAAATAAATTCAACATTGCTGGGTTTTCCATTTAGACTTCTCTGGTGATGCTTTGATTCAATCTCAATGCCATAAACCATTTTCGCTTTCACGGCCAAAGTTCTAACTAAGTGGCCTGTGTTGGACCCAATGTCTAGAACTGTTGAATTGGGTGAAATGTGATCTAAAAACCATTTTTCATATTGGATGATTTCAGCTTTCGGGTGTCTTCCGCCTGAAACAGTCACTGCGCAAAGGGTGGCCAGTTGGTAGCTCCAAGTATTCAATCTAAGGGCTGGCTTCAGCAACAATGATGCAATGAACGGCTTTTGAAGTAGATATAAAACTAGCTTTTTCACTGTGAAAGTATTTCCTCGAAAAAATTAAAATACTGCCGACCCATTTCATCTAATGTGAATAATTGGTGATGATCAAGAGCTCGTTGCTTAAAGTTTTGATATTGATCAAGGGCTAACAATATTGAATCTAGAAATCTTTGAGAAGATAGATCTGTTGCAGAGGTAAATAGCTGATCAGAGGTAGGAACCAATTGCTCTGGAGCAAAGGATAAAAGTTCTCTGGCGGCTCCGGTGTCATAGGAAATAGCAGGTAGGCCAGTTGCTATCGCCTCTATAAGAGCATTTGGACACGCCGAGTTCAGTGAAGAGAACAGAAAAACATGCCCGGACCTTAAAATGGCAGCCGTCGCTTCTCGGTTTTGTGGGCCGTGGCACTTAATATAGCCGCGATCGAGCCATAAACTCAGTTTTGGATGGGTAATGGGGCCAACAATATGAAACTCGAAAGGGATCTTAAGGTGATCGAGCGCCTCAATAATTGGGGCGAGCATATCCAAGTGCCGAAAACTTCCGACAGTGACAAATTTAACAACCTGATTTTTTGATAAAGTTAAAACATTAGCGTCAGAAGAAGGAAAAAAAACCGTTTTATCTGCGCCATTGTATATTTTCTTTTCAGCAATAGTCGGCAGAATTGTCTTAGAGGTTGGCCTGAAAATTTGATCGCATTGGTTCTTTGAGTTCTGGCTTTGAAATATTTTATAGCCAGAAAAAAAATTATAGATCAAAGAAATTTTCAAATTCTTTAAATAGGCGCTGTAGCCATTTCGTGCTGGATAGTAAAGTCCGTCTAGTCTTTGAACAATTTTGATTTTTTTTTCTTTGGCTTGAATCAAAGTCTTGAGATCGAATGCGACGGGAAAAAAAATAATTTCACTTTCCAAAGGACTGCTAGAAATTGAAATGTGATTTCTAATTGCATATTCGGTTATATTGGAAAGAAAAGAAGTTGGACCACCGATGGAATTTTTTGTTGAACTGGGGATAAAAATCCTAGCCGTCTTCATCAAATGATTTTTCCATTATTTTCAATTAAGCGAACCGGGATTCCGTGTTTTTTGATTTCACGTTTACAGCAATCGGGTGTCCATCTGGTAAAATGAAAAATGCTGGCAGCAGCTACGGCCGAAACACCTTTTTGTATTGGAGCAATAAAATCTGTGGGAGAAGCGACCCCGCCGGCGTAAATCACTGGAACGTGACTTACCTTTAAAACGGATTCAATCAAACTTAGATCACAGCCCGTCATGGTTCCATCTAGATCGACCGAATTAATGAAAATTTCTCCAGCTCCTAAAGTCTGTAGTTTTTCTATCCATTCGATTGGATCTCGATCGATCACTTCACCTTTGCTAAAAACGAAATATCGATCCTTTTCTTTTTTGATATCAACTGACCCTACGATGCATTGTGAACCAAAAATATTTGAAGCCTCATTAACCAGTTCGGGATTTTCGATGGCTGCGGTATTTAGAACAACTTTATCCGCACCTTTTTCCAGAACAGACCGAATATCTGAAACTGACTTTAATCCACCGCCAATTGTCAGGGGCATAAAGCACTCGGAAGCAATTTCCTCGATGGTGAAGAGGTCAATGGATCTTTCCTGTTTGCTGGCGTCGATATCTAAAAGAATCAGTTCATCCACATTTCGAGTGTTGTAAGTTCTAGCAACCGTGACAGGACTTCCTTGATTGCGACGAACTCCGAACTGAATGGTTTTCAAGACCGAATATCCATCTGTTAATACTACGGGAATGACTCTGGTTCTTAGCATGGCAACTCTGAAAAGTTTTTTAAAACTTGCAATCCAACTGCTTGGCTGCGTTCCGCATGAAATTGACCGGCCCAAATGAGACCTTTTTCAACAGCGGCTGTGATTTCGTGGTTGCCGTAATTTGTATGAGCAATCTTCGCTTCAGGATCTTGGCAACTGGCTTCGAAGCTGTGAACAAAATAGAAACAAGAATCGGCCGTCACCTTGGAGAATATTTTCATATCTGAAAACTGCACATCGTTCCATCCCATATGTGGGACCGGGTACTTAGTACGGTCAACTTGCAAAGGAACGACTTTGCCTCGAATTAATCCCAGTCCTGCTCGCTCGCCGCCTTCGACGCCCACATCAAACATCAACTGCATGCCCAAACAAATCCCAAAAAAAGGGACTTTCTTTTCTAAAGCCATTGTTCGCAACGGACTCAGAATATTTCTTTCTTCAATTGCCTTCATTCCGGCCACAAAGCTACCGACTCCAGGGAGCAATATTTTCTTGGCGGACAAGATGTCCTTAGCAGAATCAGTAATTTGATAATCTAGTTTTAAATAATCGAGGGCTTTGCAGACGCTACCAATGTTACTGATACCTAAATTAACAACCGTTATCATGTCTTCTGAGGGAAAAATTTTCGAATAAGATTTCCGTCCTTATCCTTTTTGAGCTTTCCTTTTTCATCGATTTCAAAAAGTCTTTTATTGGTAAAGCGATCTAAATTGTCCAAGAATTCCTTCTCGGTGATGTTCAAATACTTCATGAAATCACCAGCATATCTCCAGGGAACTTTTCCTTCTGTGCTGGCGGCTAGTTCATCAATGGCTTGATTTCTGGTCATGCGATTATGCCGAATCTCGATGCAAAGTTGATCCGTGGCTCTGGCATATCCGAATTTGATAAATTTCATATAATCATGCAAACCACCGACCCATTTGCAGTCCAAATTTTCATATGGACTCCAGGCATTCTCAATCGGCCCTTCTGGGTTTGCATGCCATCCCAGCTCCAAAGCATTTTTGATATTGGCCTGAGTGTCCCATGGTTCGAAATATCCTAAAAATAGACCTGTCACTCCGACGTTTCTGACTTCTTCATCAGAAGGATAGTGAAAAGTCTTGATATCGTTTAATTTAACTCCGTCATGCACAACGTCTTCGATTCGATGTCCAAGCATTTGGAATTGTTCCAACCAATTTCGATCTAAATAATTATTTTCTTTTTTAGATGCAGGTCCGCCGTATTCAAACTGACTATTCTCGCCCCAAATAACTAAGGGAACATTGTATTGAACTGCGACTCGGATAGGGGCAGTGAATATTCCAATATGTTCTGGCCAACAACAATCACCCAATTTGAAAAAACCAATTCTGACCATTTCTCGATAGGCTTTGCGATTTGCCCCAACCTGAATCAGGTCAAATCCTAGATCACGAAGAAATGTTAAATTTTTCGCGCCAACTTCGGTGATCTCGCAAGGAATGTGATTTACGCATAGGGGATTCATTCCATACTTGTCCCGCATAGCCAAGGCTTGGTAGATGGAATCTTTTCCGCCAGAAACTGGAATAATACAGTCGTATTTGGAGCCGTCGCCGCGATACTTTTTTAGAATTTCTTGAAACTGTTCGGCGCGATCTGCCCAATTGATAGTTTTCTTTCGCTGTACAGAATGACAAGCATCACAGATGTCATCTTTGTCTAAAACTTGCTCCGGCCTAGTGGCGGGCATTAAACAGCTTTTGCAATATTTCATGGCTTCTCCAGAATAGGATATTTTATACTGAATTTAAGGTCTTACAGCAATTTTAAGCCTTATAACGCAAGATAGAAAGTGCTGGAATTAAGGGTGCGGGTCGATAATAGCGGTTAATAGGTTTTAACTTAGGTCGTTATAAGTTTTTAGAGCCGGCGCAAACATTGACTGGGATCTTAGCGTAAAAATTTCGCCTTGATTGGTTTCCTTTAGATATTGATTGAGCGAAATTAGGTATTGTTCAATTGTCTTTGGGCGTCCGGGCTTTGGAACCATGGTCTCATGTTGAACCAAGTATTGTGGATTGTTTTGATTATGAGACTCGTTTGCAAGCCTAACGAATTCTGCCATGGTAGGAATTTTGTCAAAGAAATGATCTGCGACGTTTGGTTGAACACCTACCAAAACAAATTTTGAGTAGCCCATCTTTCGAGCTAAATCCAGAACCAATGTTAGACTTCCTCGGTAATAGAAAGTTCTGTCGAAATCTTTTTTTTGAAAATTACTTTCCCCCTCCAAAAAAATTGGGTCTACCAATTCGTATTGGAAAATCTGGGGGGCCTCGGCAAAATAGTTTGGTAAAAGCAGGGGATGAATAAATCGACGAACTGCTTTTCCACTTATTGTAAAAATGGCTTTCGAATACAGGACTCTGAAATCCTCAAAATGTTTTTTAAAAGTGTCAATTTCCCAATCTTTCCGACCGACTTCCATTTGGAAATAAGTCGGAATGATATCTTTGCGAAGAAACGAATAATTAACCCCAAATGAATCTTGGTTTTGGATGGTTGCCACTTCGTCTTTGGTTAAATCACCCAGTTCGGGCCCGCTGCCAAGGATAAAAATCGTATCTGTTTTTCTATTTCTTCTAATTTCATCAAGACTATAGGACTTGTAAGACTTAAATATGTTTCTGCAGAGGCTTAAAATAGCGGTCCCATAGCCAATACTTTTATGCTGAAAATGATCCTTTAGTTTGCTAAGCACGGGACCTCGTTTGGACTACTTTTGCGGGAACCCCAACGGCTACAGAGTTTGAAGGAATATCTTTAGTGACAACGGCGCCGGCACCGATGACAGAGCCATCTCCAATATGAACCCCATCTAAAATTCGAACGCCTGCTCCGATCCAACAATCAGATCCAATGACGATTCCTTTTTTGTTTAAAGGCTGTTCAGCAATTGGCACACCGATTTGCTCAAAGCCGTGATTTGCAGGAATAATAACTGTATGTGCAGCAATTCGAACCCGGTCGCCGATTTTCAGTCCGCCATGTCCGTAAATGACACAGTAAGGATTGAACGAGCATTGATCGCCAATTTGGATCGGTCCACCATGTGATGAAATTACAACGCCTTTTCCAATCTCAACATCATTTCCGATTCGAATCTGCCCAGCTCGACCGTTTATTTCGGCATCTTTATCAATTCGAGGTTTAGAGCCGATTTGTATATTTCGGCCTTTGATAAAGGTCGAAAAAAAATGAACACGACCCCGCAGGATCATAAGTAAAATATAAAATCGAAATTTGATTTCTGCAATTGCACGAAACATGATTGATCGATCTTATTGGAACAATGTGCTTAAAACAATAACTTAACTCGACGCGCAGAACTCTTGAAAATTGAAAGATCTCGCATCAAACCAATTCACTGTTTTCTTTTTGCCACCCATTAATCCAATAAAATCAGGTATGACGGATTTAAATTGGGAGCTTCTTTTGGTTTGTGTTTGCAAAATCTCTAAAATATAGTTTTCAACATAACGCCGCTGAAGGAAGAGATATGAGCGAGAAATTTGATATTATTTTGGTCCATTCCTTCTGTCGGCAGCATTTCAACTATCTGAGCATTATCAAAGCACTCTCGGGTAGACAAAAAATAGCACTTTTGCTAGGGCTCAAGGATGATCCTTACGCATTTTACTCTGAAAAAGCCAAGGCATCGATTTTAAAGACCATTGATACCGAGAAAAAATTTATTTCTTTGTGTGAAAAATTGGGTGCGAAACTGATTTATTTAGATCAACCCCATGAATGCCAGGTTTTCGCTATTCACCACTTTGGTGGATTTAATGAAATGGCATATCAAAAAATTAGACAGAATATTAAATGGACCAAGGTCATTGATATGTTTTATCCATTGGGCACTATGGCAGCCATCGAGCATGTCAAGCCATGGATGCCGAGTCGATACTTCGCACCGATAAAATTTATTTTGGATATTCGGAAGGAAACAGAGCCTGAGTTCAATCAGGCTGTATCTGACATTGTCATTGAAGAGTGTGGAATTCCATTTGCCAAATACCCGGTATTCTCCGCTGAAGATTTCAATATTGATTATCTAATAGCCTTTCCTTCCCCGATCCATTTTCGAAAGGGTAGCGAAGTCGAGCTTTGCAATTTTCTAAAAACGTTGTTGAAATTAACAACTCAGATCAGGAAAAGCGAAAAAGTATATATCAAATTTCATCCCGTTTTGGATGAGCACCGATATTTTAGAAAAACTCCAAGTTGGCTTGGGGACCGGTCTTTAGCTTTAATTGAGATTATTTCTCGACCTATCGATTTGATCTCTAAAGTTTTTCCAATATTAAGTAAGAAAGTCGGAAAACTGAGGGCGTTTATAATCTATAATCTTTTGCTGAAGAGATACCCTGATCTTTCTACGTTGACCGAGTATCATAATTTCGGAGTTGAGGTGTTTCTCCCTTACGTTAAAAAAGGTTTGATCTCAGGCCATAGTGTGGCGGTTTTGCATGCTTTGATAAATAAGATCCCAGTATATTGCTGTGACCCCCAAGAAAAAAGCATCGCATTTAAGCCTATCACAGAGCCCTATAGTGTCGCTTCCTGTGATGGGCAATTGAAGTTTGATGAGAAGGAATTCGCACGGATTCCAGACGTGGTTCGCCAGGCCGATATGATTGAATTAATAAAAAGCGAAATCGCTTAATTTAGCTCTTTCTTTGAAAGATGAAATATTCATAATCCGAGTGATTGTCTTGATCAAAAAAGTGGTAGCTCAATTGATAACGATCCTGGAAGGAATTTTTAACAGTCTCGGTCTCAAGTCTAAGACCCAAAATATAGTTTTTAACTGAGTCAAAATACTGTTCCGGATTCGCTTGGTCTTTCGAACCATGACGAGTCTGGATCGCAATGGTTTTTGGAGAAATCGAGTTCCATTTCTTTGCCACGGATTGCCAGTATTCAACTGACGGGAAATGCTGAATGACACTGACTGAAAAAAGTAAATCAACAGTCTCTTTGATTTCAAGTTGGTCAATGTCTTCGATCTTATAGGTATTCAAAGTTGATAGACCATTGGCCACAAGACGGTTTTTGCAGGTATTAAGGCTTTCTTCGGAAATATCGACAGGAATCACCGAGCAGTTTCTTTTGGCAAGGTCCAAAGAAAACATCCCTCCGCCACAACCCCAGTCGATTGCAGTCTTAATCTGCGAAAAATCAATTTTTGAGACCAGCAAAGTCTGGATTTTTTCGTAATATTGAGCGGTCTTTTGGTCAAAAGACGTGTCTTGAAAGTGCTTAAACTCTTTTGGTACTGACGAGTTCCAAAACTCACCAAGTTTCTTTTGGTCGACCATTATGACTCCAATTCTTAATTTTTTAATCCAAGGGTTTTCACCATCGCTTCGGCTTTCAGAAAATCAGTCTCTGTATCCACATCAACGCATTGAAGCTCGTCAATCTCATAGAAATAAGGATCTAAAGGTTGATTCGTCCAGAAATATCCGTGTTCCAAAAACCGCTTTCGATTGAAGATATGAAACGCATGGGCGACTTGCCAAACTGGCTCTGTGGTTTTGGTGTTAATTACGGTTGTATCCAAATAGTTGATGGGAGTGCCATCCAATTTGTAATACCAAGTGTGAGACTTACTGACTGACGTCATGCTGATGCAACCCTTAGCTTTAAAAACTCGGATCGCATCTTCAATTGTTTCTTTGCGAAGGAAGGGATGGCAAGAATTAATAAAGATGCCATATTCTTCATCGACGTTATGAAAGTAGTTCATGACATCTAAAATATCCTCACCTTGAGCACTTCTGAGGTCACGCTGAATCAGTTTGCAATTGTACTTCTTCGCCAGTTGAGTCAACTCGGGCTCGTAAGCTGCTAAGTAGAAATTAAACTCACTAGAAGGCTTACTGAATTTTTCAAGAGCGATATCAATCAAAGTCGTGCCCGCAAAAGGTCGAATCATCTTTCCCTTACATCTATGGCTTCCAAGTCTAGCTTGAATGACTGCTGCAAACATTTTAGTAACCTCGGTTTTTTACGCGATTTTTCAATTCACACTCAAGGACTCGCTTGTGTGGAGATCCGATAGCTTTTTCGAGCAAGCGGGTTCTTTCAACCATTCCGGCAAATCCTTTTGGCTCTAAAGATGCTGCGTGGTCTGGACCTTTCAAAGTGCGGTCCAAAGTAAAGTGCTTTTCAATGATCTTAGCGCCAAAGCAAACTGATGCTGCAGGAATTGAGATTCCACGGTCATGACCTGAATAGCCGACAAGACAATCATATCTTTTCTTAAACTCTGCAATCACAGCTAAATGAACATTTTCATCATCCGTTGGGTATGAAGAAGTACACTGAAGAAGAGCAAAGTTAGCCTTGTTCTTTCGGAAAATAGAAACGGCTTTGTCGATTTCTTCGATCGAAGACATGCCGGTTGATAAAATTTGAGGTTTATTTGTTTTGCACAATCCCTCTAGCAATTCATCTTGAGTGAGGTGGAAGGACGCAATTTTGTAAAGTGCGACTTCAATGCTTTCCAAAAAAGCCAAGGAATCCAAATCAAATGGAGTTGCAAAGAAAGTAATGCCTTGCTGATCTGCAAATTTTTTAAGATCGGAGTATTGTTGGTGGCTAAATTCAAGAGCATATTTGTGCTCACGGTAGGTTTTTCCAAATGAATTTGGACCTTCATATGAAGAATTCAAAAGTTTTTGGTCAAAGGCTTTTTCCACGTTTTTGACCTGAAATTTTGCAGCATCGGCGCCACACTTTTTTGCAGAAATGATCATCTCTTTGGCCATTTCGAAATCGCCATTGTGGTTGTTGCCAATTTCAGCAATAAAATAGGCAGGAGACGTCTCGTTGATAACACGGCCGTTGATTGTCATCGTATTCATAAAGCGATTCCCTTTTCTGTCATTAATTCGAGTATTGGGAAATGTACTTCAGAATCAATCTCATTGTCCAAAATTTAACTTATTCTGACTGGGTTTGTTGAAGGGTGCGATGCGCAGCGACAACCGTTAAGAGTGTGTCTTTTTCTCGTTGGAAATTTCGTTTGGACTGATCTCCACTTCGGCCATCAAACGGGAGCCATCCCAGCGAGCTTTTTGAAAGCTCAGATTCATATTTTTCAACTTTAAAAAAGCAGGACTGTAGCCTTCGGCATCTAACATTCGGATGAAGTCATATGCTTGTTGGACATTCTCAGTGTGCTCCAAATTGCCATCCTCTGGCCGCCGACGCTTAAATTCCACGGATTCTCCTTGTTGGACCATTGGGATTGGATTTGAATCTATAATTTCCAAAATCATATCTTCGACAACTGAAGTCGCTCTTTGGAAGATCTCTTGAGCTGTGCCATTTAGTGAAAGGTCTTTTTTCAAATAAATTGGGCCCGTGTCAATTCCACCATCACAGCGAAACGCCGAAATCTTAGTTCTTTGGTGGCCTCTTACAATTAGGTTCTGAAGGGGGCTGCCGCCGCGGCCATAGGGTAAATCAGTCATGTGAAACATGATGCATTCAAAATTTTGATAAATTTCTGCAGGTAAAATATGGGACCAGTGGGGGAAAAAAACTCTGTCCGGTTTCAACTTATTCAAGTTTTCGACCGTAAGTTCGTCTTTGTTTGTAATCAAATGAAACTTTTTCCCAGATTTTTCTTCTAAGACTTTAGAAATGAGGGGATTCCATAATTTGGAACAACAGACAACATAGGACATTAGAGTGGTTTTCTCCAAATCCATAGAATCGTTTGTCCCATTTCGCCAAACTTAGGCAAAGACAGCGCCCATTTATTAACAGGCGAATCATAGTCGGGAACGCTGCCATTCATTTGTGCCATTTTAGCATTTACGACTCGGCTTAAGAAATAATAAGTCGAAGAAAAATCCAGGCGTTCTACCAATTCAAACGGCAGGGACTCTTTCTCTAGTTTGTCATCATCAATGTAAACGTTGTGCCAAGGGGAATTGATTTTATCCAATTCTAAAGCAACTCGAGCGATATTGATTGAATCAAGTCCGCGTTTGCTGCTTTCACACATTAAAAACAGACCGCCGGGCTTGAGCACTTTAAAGATTTTCTTTATAACATCCACCTGGTTGTAATAATCGCTCAAATTGATAAGGGCCCGTTTAGAGACTACGAGATCGTATTTTTTTTCTAAAGAATCGACGTTATTTAAATCATGAACAAAAAAGCGAATATCATTAATGTTGGCGTTCTTTGAGTTTTCGATCGAAGCGCTGACCATGCCAGGTGAGTAGTCAAAGGCATCCAGTTTCACTTTAAATCGTTGGCTCATTTCGATAGAATTTCGACCATCGCCACAACCCACTTCTAGGATATCAATGTCATTCTTTAAGTATGATGAAATGGCTCTTCTCTCAAGTTCATCTAGAGTTAAATCCCGGGTGCCAGACTTAACTCCTTTTTTGGATTGTTCTTCCCAAAATTTGAATATGTCATTGTTCATTTTTCGAACCGTCTTTCTTAAAAATTAATTGCCCGGCATTAAATCGCGTCTAAAAAAGTAAAATTCAGGCTTTTCGTCGACTAATTTCATGCCCGCGTATTCGGCGATCTTTTTTGAAGCCTCATTTTTTTTATTTACACGTGCACAAACGGGCAATGGTAAAGTTGTGACAACCATCGATACGATTTTCTTACCTAATCCTCTGCCTCTAACGTGAGGTGATACTGTCCATGAAAGTTCGCGAAGATCATTTTCTTTGTCGACTCGAACGACTCCGACAGGATCATCGCCCTCCAGTGCGATAAAAATCTGTCTATCTTTATTAGACAGGGATTTTTTAAACCAGTCGTGATGAACCTCTTTAGCAATAACTTCAGTATTGCTACTTGCCATTCTGGCCGAGGGATCGTTTCTCCAAGCTAACAGCATCGCTTCATCTTCGATTGTTGCTGACCGCAAAGTAATATCTTTGTGTTGATTTGCATTTTGGTTCACGACAAGCTCCCTGACCAACATAAAACTTTCGACTGCATCGAAGCCAACCATTGAGCCGCGCCACCGCGCCAAATGCTCAACGGCCTTATAGGAACGGGGATGCGGCCAATCTCGCATTTCAGATCTGTAGGCGTCTAAGGCTAATAGTTTTTGATCAAGTACATCTGATATCTCAATGAAAAAATTAGGATGAAAAGATTCTTGGCCCATTGGGGCTTGCCATTCGGTACTCGAAGGGACTTCAAAGCATAGGATCCGGCGAATAGATCTTCCTGGCGCTGGCCGACATGCAGTTAAAACAGCTCGACAAGTAATTTGATGGTCTAAATTTAGATCTCCCATGAAATGGGTATAAACGATTTCTGGCTTAACACGGGTGATTTCATTTTCGATCACCTTGACGATATCAAGCAAGTCCACGGAATCCATTCTATTGTCAGGAAAGTGGTGCATAGCAAGTGAGGTGGTCTTAAGAATTGAGTGAGCGTGACGGGCGCAATCGGCCAAAAAAGAAAGACCTGGAGTTCTTGCGTCTCGGTCCCGAACTAAATCTCGACTGGTCACGCCTTCTGCTAGGATCACGACGTGGACTTCGTCGCCATTCAAAATATGCTTGGCCATGGCGCCACCGCAGCCTAAAACTTCATCGTCCGGATGAGCGGCGACGACTAATACTTTTTTCACTGCTTTAGCTCCTTTTGTTTTTCTATAAGGGAGTTTAAAAATACCTTCAGATTGACCAATCTTTCGATTTCATAAACGTCGTATTTGTCTGAAATTTTTTGTTCTGAAACTATTTTTGATTCTAGATCTTTGAAGTAAGTCATAATAACTGGAGATAGATTCAATTGTTCTAAAGTGAAGGACCGCTCAGCATTTCTTTGCCACACGTCTCTTAAGGGTGAAATGTCTCTCCCGCCGATATTGGCATGAGTTACAAACATCCCTCTATACAAACCCCGTAACCACTTTAATATCGACTTTACTTCTGAAAATACGACTTTGTGAAAGGGGCGTCGCCAACCAGTCAAGATGGCTGCCTCTTTTGTTATACTTTTGTATGTCTCATTTTTTAAAGTCTCATTGATATATCGGTATTTGAATCTTTTAGGCAAAATTAAATCTTTTAATGAATTTCGATTGTAGGTCAGACAGAACTTTCGCAAAAAATCCTGGTCGCCGTAATTTTTCAATTCGTAGCCAAGTTTTCTGGACATTGTTGTATATTTCAAAATAAACGGCTGATGGGCGTTCAAATACTTCATCAGGCGGACCAAGTGATTGAAGTAGGTCGGCTTTTCCATCAAAGTCTGACTTTGAACAAGCTCTAAATCCTGTGGATCTAGCAATCTTGAAAGAACAGTTCTTTCTTGGATATTTAAATGGACTTCGTTGTAGTTAATTTGTCCTATGGTTTTCTTTCGCACTGGCGCTACTTCGGTGTCGACATGCGGAAGAAATTTCCATGGTAACTGGAACTGACTATTTCCTTGGTTCAAGGTCTTTAGGAAAGTATATGGCAACTGAGTCTCAAAGCCTACCAAGCTGTTGGCCATAGCTCTTAGATAATCTAAATAGGGGTATTGTATTTTTCGCTTAATCAGAAATTCAAATATTTTTCTGAACTTGAAAATGTCACCAAAAAAATAGTTCGTCCCCATGGCTTCGCATGCTCGTCTAACTAAAAATTCAATTGGATTTGATCGAAGTCCGATATTTGCAGACTTGAATGTTGTGAAGAACTCAAACAGTCCATCTAAGTTTTGACCAGAAAATACAATCGGATCCTGAATATTATTTTCTTGGAAATACTGCTGCAATTGCAAATATGGATTCTTGGTAATTTCAAAAAGATCTACTTGATAAAGTCTTTCAATGTCATCGGCTGAAAAAATTCTTTTGGCTGGATCGCCTTTGATGACGATGTATTCAAATCCCATTTCTGTGGACATGCTTTTTATGATCTGGTCTTGCCATCTTCCTTGGCTGCCGCCGGATTGCCAATTGATCGCGATTGGTTTTAAACCGCCCTTTAATAGAGATGCGATCATCATTGCTGAGTCAGCGCCACCAGAAACCATTACATAAACAGTTTTGTTTTTTAAACCTTGGGCTATTAATTTTCCCGCCATATCCACTGAAAATTTAAATTGCTCATATTTTTCTTGATCTGGCTTGTTAATAAAGGAGTCATTAAAATTTTGGTAGGTTTGCTTAACATAGATTTCTGACTGCATGTTGAGATCGCGAGTCACCCAAATGGTAGTGCCCCCCGGAGACCTATTTACGTCTTTAAAAAATGTTTCAAATGCTGGTCGAATATTGTGACCTGAAAAAACATAGTTGAACATCTGATCGTGATTCAACTGTGAAACGTTGCTAGTAGAAGCTAACGAGTCAAAGATATTAGTGAAAATGATATGATCATTTCTAAAACTGTAGAAAAGGCCGACTGTGTTCGATGAGCAGAAAACTCGAACACCCAGGGTGGTTTTGATAATTAAATAGTAATCTCCACCGCTGGACTGGATGATTTTCTTAATTCCCTCAAAATCATCTATAGATTCCACAAGTTTTGCGATTGTTTGCTCGGCAGAAACAAGCTCTTCATTTAAATAGGCTCCATACAAATTGCCGACCAAATACATGTTTGAAGTTTTACCAATGGCCTGGTGAGGTCCATCAAAAGAAATTTCTAAATTTGAAAAAACCTTAAAGCTGAATTTTATCATTTCAGGACACTTCCCTTAATAAAATCACTTATTGATTTTACTAACGTATTTAGATTGTCTGTATAGCTGACGCCAGAGCTTTTTTCCAGTCGGCCATATATATATCCTCGGCAACAGGTTTCTTCAGTGGCTCGCAGAAAGAGATTAACTTTTCGTTCGTCGATTTGGTAGCCTGATCCAATCATTTTCAATGCGTCTCTGCAGTCTTGAATTGATCTAATTTGAAATACCCCTTCACAATCTCGATACCAAGGATAGCCGAAGAGCAGTGTCGGTTTTGATCTTAAAATGGCTTCCCAGCCAGCCGTTCCTGTGGTTGTGCAACAGGCAATAGAATTGTCAATGAGGGAAAATGATGGGCACTCTAGTTTAATCAACACGACATTTTTGATTTTTTGAAGCTTTTCATAAAAATCTAAATTTTTCGCGGACTTTTCGCCATGCCAAGTTTCGAAAAATTGCGTTTGATGTTCTTTGACATAAATTTTTAAATCCGCGGGAATGGTTTCCGATAGCAAGGAAATCATGAGCAATTGATCAACAAAATAGTCGGCCTCAGGTGATGTTGTTTTTTCTGGCTGGAACTGTAGTGGCAAAAAAATGTATTTGTTGTTTGGATTTGGATCCTTGGACACACTTTGATAGTAGGCTCGAAGCTCAGCCTTTTTTCTATTGGCATTGGATTTATAGCTTAAATATTCTCGGTGAGTCCACGCCGAATTCGTGATGGGGTGACCAGGTCTTTTCAAGTAAGTAGGTCTAAATGGAGTGTTGAAACTTAAAAAATACTGTTTGAGGTTTTTTGCCCAGGTTCTTAGGGGAGAATGATCAGCTCGAGCGTGCTCTTTTTTTTGATTATCTACAACATACTGGGGTAGTGCATTGGTTTGAGCTCCCTTGATTTTCTCAAGATAATTCAAGGTGTTCTGAGATAATCCAGGTGCCGATGAAGATTGTCCCGCCAGAAGTTTTTTGTAAGCTAACCCAATTGGTGATTCCCCATTATAGGTTGACGACAGTACGTACAATCCAGGGAGCGATGTCCAATTTAGCAAGACAGTTTTTACCCCACCTATTAGACAAGCTAAGTATAAGACATAGTCATATACAAGATGTGGCGTCTGGTGAAAAATGACAAAGTCAGGTTTCAGTTCTTGTAAAATCGAATTCCATTTTTGAAATAGTGCATAGAAAAGGTTCACGCGATCGCGATAGAAAAAATCTCCAACTGGATCTAGGCGGTCCATCATGGTGATTACAATATGATGATAGGGTGACATTTTCTCTAATAGAATCTGATCTAAGGGTATATTTGGAATCGAATCCGTATTGGTAGGGAAGATACCCCTAAAAGCGTCAAAATCTTTGTGATAAATGGCATTTGGATATTTGCTCGCCAGTCTGTTTTGATTGTTTACGTTTGCAAGAAAATAAAGAGGGACAAGCTGGTGGTCGCTAACAAGGCGATCTATGGCATCTAGATGGAAGTCCTCGTCGAAGCCAGAAAAAAATACCTTGAGGCCCTTTTTCATTTACTTGTTTAAATCCTGAGAGGGGATTCCTTGGTAGTTTCTATTAACAACATTTCGTTGTTTATTATTTATGAAAAAATCTTTAACCGTTTTAACAGCTTTAGTTCTTAATTCTTCATAGGATTCTTTGTTAAAGAAAGCCATGTGAGGAGTGATGATCAACCTGTCCGCCAACCAAGACTCTTTAGAACGCCAAGCTTTTATCAGTGGATGATTCTCGTCAGGAGGCTCTGACGAAAGAACGTCAACGCCAGCCGATCTTAAGTGGCCACTTTTGAGGACTTCATAAAGGCCATCGGTACTTACAATTTCACCACGAGCTGTATTGATTAAAATGGCTCCTGGTTTAAGTAGCCTTAAGTTCTTCTCACTTAGCAGGCCATTAGTTTCTGAAGTCAAAGGAGTGTGAATGGTCAGCACATCAAGCATCGGAAGCATTTCTTCCAAGGAATCGATCTTTTTTACATTCAGCACTTTGTCGATGCCATCCGAGATGTAGGGATCGAAATAACAGACATTCATGCCAAAAGTTTTTGCCCGAATAGCTGTCGCAGATCCTATTCTGCCAAGACCCAATACTCCTAAGGTGCTACCTCGCAGGCGCTTCAGTCCGCTTGCTCGACTCCACTCCCAGGCTTTTTCATCTCTTACTTTATTGCTGAAGTGAGCAATTTCTCGGCATTGAGTGAGCATTAGTGAAATGGCGTGGTCGGCAACATCTTCTGTACCGTAATCGGGTACGTTAGAAACGACGATGCCCTTTTTAAAAGCCGCACCCAGGTCCACGTTGTCAAAGCCCGCACCGGCGCGGACAATGATTTTACAGTTTGTTAGCTTTGAAATGGTCTCTGCCGAATATCGCAAATCTTGCCAAGCAACGATGGCATCAACTTGGCTTAATAAGTCATCCTGAATTTCGTTAATTTTTTTAGCGTTGCAGGCGACGATTTCAAAATCGGGGCCCAGAACAGATTTTTCAAGATGAATTTCATCTGCCTTCAATCGATCTGGAATTAAAACTAGTTTTTTCTTATTTCCCATTCGAACCAATTTTCTCAACGAGATCCAAAACGCGGGCACTATAGCCCCATTCGTTATCATACCAGGCCACAATTTTAACTAAACCGTTTTTCACTTGCAGCCATTGCATGTCTATTACCACACTGGCTGTCTCGCCTTTGTAGTCATTTGAAACCCGAGCTTCGTAATTTAAAGAAACATATTTGTTAGTCTTCGCCCAGTTTTCAATTTTGCTTACTAGCTCGGCTTGGGTGAGTTTCTTTTCAGTCGTTAAAACAATATCAGAGCAAGAAACTATCGCCGTCGGAACTCGATAAGAGTGAGACAGAATTCGTCCATCCAATTCAGATAAAACCTTTTCCGTGCATTTCATTGCTGTGGTGGTCTTTGGAATGATGGCATCAACACTTGCCCGACCAAGTCCAAAATTTTGAGTGCTATCTAGAGGCGTGTATTTATTTGGATCTGGTGCAACACCTTTGGCGGCACCGTCCATTAGATTTTGATAAGTTAACCAAGGATGCAAGGTTGTCACCGAACCAGATAAGATTGTATATTCTTTGTGAATAAACTCGAGAATGTGAGCAATTGCATTTGCGTCACAGATGCTGGAGGAAAGGACATTCTGTGATGAACTGATTTCCGAGTCGTTTACACCCATGATGACTTCGCGATCAACATTTGGAGAAGACATCGTATAGACAAAATTTTTGATTAGACCTTTTTGGACTAGTTGACGGGCACTAGTGACATTCTTTTCAACACCAGAAGCATCGATAACGACATCAACTTTGTATTTGTCCCACGGAATATCCAAAATGTTCTGGAACTGGGTTACTTTGCAGACTTTTCCGTTAATGTTCATATTTCCGTCAGAAACTGTGACTTCGCCAGGAAAGTTTCCGTAATTTGAGTCGTATTTCAGAAGATAGGCCATGTTATCGACTGATGGAATGATGTCATTGATCAAGACCAATTCGAATTTTTTCTGAATAGAATTGATGCGGGATATGACTCTGCCTATCCTTCCAAATCCATTTATTGCAATTTTTACCATAGGGGATTGAGTACAATTCAGGTCTACAACCTGTCAAGTTCAACCCGGATTGGGGCGAGATCAATCATGCTTTCATGTTCAATGGTGCATCATGTTGATCGTTGGGGTTTTTCATCAAATTTCAGACTCTAATTAGAGGTTTGATTAATAACCCCTTCGCGGATTTCATAGACTATCTCAGCGTCCGCAAGAGCGGTCTTTTTATGAGCACTAGCGATGATGGTTTTTCCCTTTAAATGGAGCTGCTTCAGTGAAGAAAGCACCAAATCTTCGGACTGCCTGTCAATAGCACTGGTTCCCTCGTCCAAAATGATAATTTCGGGATCATTCAGGAACAATAAAGATAGCGAAAGTCTCTGTCTTTGGCCGCCTGATAGTTTCTCTCCATTGTTGCCGGTCAGTGTATCCAGCCCATTAGGTAAGGAGCTTACAAAATCTTTTAAATTGGCCTTTTCTAATGCAGACCACATTTCGGCCTCTGAAGCAGAGGGGTTTGCTAGCAACATATTTTCTTTAATGCTTGTGTTAAAGATGAAGAAATCTTGCGAAAGAATTCCAATTTTGGTCCTAAGATAGGTCAAATTAAACTGCAATAGAGGGATCCCGTCGATGAGTACCTGTCCCGACGAAGGCTTGTACAATCCCACCAACAAATTGAATAGGGTTGTTTTGCCATGTCCAGAAGGACCGACGATCCCAATGTAGGAACCTTTTTGAATTTCTAAATTCAAATTACGGAAAACATTTTTTCCAGATCCATACTCAAAGTTTACGTTTTCAATTTTTATAGATGATGAAAAGAAGGGATTTGGATCAATTCCTTGGGGGTTGGTGGAAGCTTCGTGTGAACGAAGAAAATTTAGGACTCTCATCGCAGGGGGAATGTTGGTATAAAACATTCCATATTCACGCGATAGAGCACTAAGAATTGGGGCTAATTTAAACACGACCAATAGAAAAGTTAAAAACCCAGAAATCTTTGGAATATCGTCGGAAAAAACTGGAAGTTTGTACCAAACCACAATGAGCAGAACTAAACACAAAGAAAGTAAATTTTCGCTCACCAAGGGCAGAAGACCATTTTTTAATGCAAGTCGAAAATTAATTCCTTCACTTTCTTTGGAAATGCCATCCACACTTTTGTGAATAGCCCTTGAGGCATTCATTAATTTAATCTGTTTAATTCCCCAAACAGCGTCCGTCAAAAATGAAGAAAGATGGGTTCTTTGTGCTAAGGCCTGTTGGCCAATAATTTTAATTTTTCGTGTTAGGAAAAAATTAATAGTTATGATGACAAAAATTCCTGCCAAAAGAACCAAGGTCAGTTTGACCGAAAGCGAAAGCAAAAGAACAAATAAAACCAGGCCATTAGTTAAAGAAATCACCGTACTTAAGGTTTGCTTAAAAAGCATGTAGACGGCTCGAACTTCAGTGGTCAAAATTTGAACAAAATAGCCCTTAGGCTGATGGATGATTTCAGAATATTCGGCATTTAAAACAGCACCAAATACTTGCGAACGACAATCAACAGAGATGAGATTGGTAAGCTTTCCATTGAAGTAAAGAGAAATATATTCCAGAGAGGAATTGATCAAGGATCCGCCCACTAAGGCAATCATAATTTGAACTTCTTTAGATATGCCCAAATCTAAAATGATTTTGTAAGTAGAATAAATAAAACCCCAGAAGCCAGTTCCGGATTCGGGAGGGCTTTCATTTAAAAATGATGATAGCAAGGGGACTGCCGCACTCATCAAGCTGCCAAGAACGACAGACTGAATAAAAATGATCCCAACACAGGTCATGAATAGCAATTTGTGTCCGCGTAAGAATCGAGAAACCAACTCAAAAAGATCTGAAAAATATGAAAAGTTTAAGGGCTGTTTTTTAAGCACGTGAATTTTCCAAAATATTTTTAAAAATTTGATCAGCATTTTTCGATGGCAGTTCGTGATTCAAAGAAGTCAATGATGCTTCAATTGCCTTAAAAGTTTCTTGAAGGTGATCGGAGCTTGCGCAAAGACCCATGTGACCTAGGCGAATCAGACTTGGGTTAACATACCCAACGTCACCGGCTATGAGAATATCGTATTCCTGAAGCATTTTGTTTTTAAATTGTTGAGGATCGATTGATTTCGGCAATAAAAATGACGTCAGTGTCTTACAGGCTGAGGTGGGAGTCGCAAATAGTTCCAAACCCATTTCTTTAAGAGTTGCTTTGGTGGCATTGGAAATCTTTGAATGCCTAGCAATTCTGGTTGGCATTGTTTCAAGAAGAATTTTATCTAATGACACGTTTAATGCTTTATAAAGAGCAACAGGCGCTGAGTTTGGACCATGGCCGTGCCAGCTGGCCCATTTTTCCTGATAGGCTCTGATATTATTGATATTTAAATACCAGCCTTTAACTTTGGTTTTGCGATTTCGAATTTGATTTAAAGCTTTTTCGCTTATACTCAAAAAACCAAGTCCGGTTGGTCCTTCAAGGCATTTTTGGCTACTGGTCGCAATTAAGTCTATACCCCATTCATCGCCTGGTAAGTCGCTGCCACCAAGGCTAGCAACTGCATCCACAAGAATTGTGATTCCCAAATCAGAGGCTTCTTTACAAATACTTTTGATGTCATTTTCGACTCCGGTAGAAGTCTCAACATGCACCACAATAAGTAATTTGATTTCGCCATTACTTTTGAGAGCTGTTTTAACGTCTGCTGGGTTGACTCCTTGATTTAGCGGAGACTCAATGATCACAGGAATTCCATCCCAGTTTTTAACCATATCAATAATTCGATGGCTAAAGTATCCGTTGTGACAGATGGCAACCTTGTCGCCTGGTTCAATCAAAGAACAGATCGCGGACTCGATGGCTGCGCTGCCAGTCCCTGCGTAGACAAGGATATCATTTTTTGTTTTAAAAATTTTCTTTAGTTTTTCAATTGTTTGGTTGTAAAAAAGTCCCCACTGTTGACCGTAATGTGGTGTGATGGGTTGAGCCATCGCGGCTAAGGATTCAGGCGAAATTTCTGTGGGTCCAGGTATCATGAGTTTCATATTGAATAACCACCATCGACCGGAATTTCTATGCCAGTCATCCATGAAGCATAGTCGCTTAGAAAAAACTGTACAACGCTTGCAATGTCATTAGGTAAGCCAAGTCTGCCAATGCGATGTTTGCCAAGTAACTCTGAATATTCACTGGAAGATAATTTGTCGATATAGGGTTGAGTGAGCTCAGTTGGAATATATCCAGGGCAAATGCAGCAAGAGCGAATTTTATCTGCTGCATAATCGACGGCGATTGATCTCATAAGCCCCGATAATCCAGCCTTACTTGCAGAATACGAGGCCCGATTTGCCAATCCATTAATAGCTGCAATTGAGCTAATCATTATGATGGCGCCACCTTTTTTTTGCTTCTGCATGGAGCTAATTGCATATTTAGAACAATAAAAAGCTCCTGACAGATTAACCGCGATCGTTTGATTCCAATCGTCGTCAGAAGTGTTTGTCAGGTTATTTCGTGAAGGGCAAATTCCAGCATTATTAATCAAACCAGAAATTGGACCAATTTTATTTTCAATTTTTTCAAACGTAGATTTAACTTCAGAAGGCTTGGAAACATCACAATTCAGTAAGTGAAGATTTTTTTTGCTAGACATAGACTTGGCGTTTCTGGCCAAGGCAACAACTGAAGCTCCCGAATCGAGCAAAGAAAAAGTGATTTGCTTTCCAATCCCAGAGGTTCCTCCGGTCACTACAAATATGTCTGAAGGTGTGAAATTGATATTCATCTATCTCAATAGCTCCCAATGGTTGGATTTTGAAAAATCAGAATCCTTTATAAAGCGACCCACGAAATCTTTGATTTCCTCTTTTTGGACATAATAAAAAGGCAGATTTCCATAGCGAAGAGGTTGGCCAACATCTGTAATTAAAATCAGGCCAACCGAATCACCGTTTGATTTTTTATCTCGACACATGAGATCGGCAATTTTGTCGGCAGAAACATTGCTGTCTATAAACCGATTGAGGCTCAGTTTTTCCATCCAATTCAGAATTTGATTAAAAAGCTTTAAAGTAATGATTCCTTTTTCTAGGGAAAATTTTAAGGCCATAACCGTTCCAACCGAAATTGCGTCACCGTGGGCAACCTTAAAATCAGAGTGCTTTTCGAGAGCATGGCCAAAAGTGTGCCCTAAATTACTGGCGAGAGGGTCATAGGTACGAACATTGAAGCGAATTTCGATTGCTTCCTTAATGATTTCTGCCAAAAGGTTTGGGCTTTGAACCTTTTGATAATCCAGAAGTTTATCAATCAAACCCTGAGATCCCAATAACCCGTATTTAAAAACCTCTGAAAGTCCCTGTCTGTGAACGTAATCTGTGCAGGTTTTTAAGAACTGAGTGTTGTTATAAGAAATCTGAGGAAGATAAAATGTTCCAATTAGATTTTTAGCATGACTTGTGTTCATGCAGGTTTTTCCAGCGGTTGATGCATCAATTTGCCCACATAGTGTGGTTGGGATCATATACAAATTCACGCCTCGCATATAGGTAGATGCCACGAATCCACCTATATCCAAAATAACTCCGCCCCCAATTGCTAAAATCAAATCTTTTTTACTGCATTTGCTATTAGATAACGTGTTGATATAGCCGGTATATTGAGAAATGTCTTTTGCGTCTTCGTTGGCATCAATTTGGATCCAAACCGTATTTGGATTAACAAGAGCGATTTTTCGAATCAGACCTTCATAGGTTCGATAGATATTCTGGTCTATAAAGGCAAAAATTTTAGGAAAAGCACCTAATTCTAAACTGTCTAAGCCTGAAAAGCCGGGATCTTGATCAACGATAAATTCAACAGATTGAGTCTCAACTAACTGCTTATTTATTTTGACTAGGCTATTGGTCATTTTACAGGTTCTCTTTAAGACTTTCGCCAAAGGTTGGGCTCTATGTGCAAGGGCAAACTTTTGCATGAAATCAGTGAATAAGTCTACAATCCCTGGCTCGCCGCAGCAATCACCTTAATTTTTAGATCTATCTCTCTGAAACTTGGCTAGTTTTTTAGTTTGTTTTTCGGGGTTTAGTCAAATAGTATCGGCGAAATTTACTATGGGAAACGCAATGCTAGATTTGTATTCGGAACATTATGCTTTCAAGCAATTGAAAAAATATCGTGATCGCGATCAGAATCACTTTTCGACCCATATTAAACTAGCAAAAAAGTTGGTCAGTCATTTTGAGAAAAATGCCCCAAAGATTGAACAACAAACCAACTCAGGTAAATCGCTCAAAATTTTAGATCTTGGTTGTTCAATTGGAACTTTTGCTCTGGAGTTTGCAAAAGATGGTTATCAAACGATGGGTTTGGATTTTGATGCCACTTCTTTAAAAATTGCAGAGGAAGTGGCTCAAGAAGACAATCTTAAAATTCAATGGGTTCAAGCTGATGCAACTGATTTTCAGTTGCCAGAGAAGGTCGACGTCGTGATCTGCTTTGACCTTTTGGAGCATCTTGAAGACGATATGATCCACAAAATGTTCAGCTGTATCGTTAAGAATTTAAACCCCGGTGGAGCGTTTATCTTTCATACTTTCCCGACTGAATACGATCATATTTTTTATAAAAATAATTATCTGGCAATTCCGATGTTGCCATTCGTGTTTTTGCCAGCAAAGGCGTTTGACGGGATTTTGTGGTTGTACGATAAATTTTTCGATTTAGCTTATTGGTTAAAAAAGGGTGAAACTTACCGGGCGCGTATTCGAAAAACCGTGCATCCGAACCCTTTAACGGAAAAACGCCTTCTTGAAATGTTAAGAAATCATGGGTTTTTAATTGAAGAACTAGAGCTTAAACTGGATGAAGTGAATCCACTAAAGCCAGGACAGGGACTGTTTGCTAAAAAATATTTAACCAGACAGCCCATTGTCATGAGGAGTATTTATGGTTGTGCACGCATTAAAAGAAATTAAGCTGAAGCTTTTGCGGCAAAAAGCATTGCCGTTGAAAGCTATAAAAAGAAAATTATTTAGACAGCGTGGAATCCCGAAGCGCTACATGATTGAAACAACAAATCATTGTAACTTGAATTGCCCTTTTTGCATGGTTGGTCAGCAGAATTTATTGATGAAAGAGCATGGTAACGTGGCTCATGATTTGATGAAAAGAAAACTTGGTAAAATGTCTGAAGAGACTTTTCAACTGATTAAACAACGCCTGGTCGATATCAAAGCAGATCATGTTTATTTACATTTTCAGGGCGAGCCATTTTTAAATAAAAACACGCCTCGTTATGCTCGAGAGCTTTATGACAAAGGTATCCTTGTTACCATTTTTACAAACGGTCAGGTCCTAACAGAAAAGATTTTAGGTGAATTGAAAAACTCGTTTCTTCATTTGCTTCGTTTTTCGGTGGATGGCGCCAGTGAAGCCACTTACCAAATTAATCGCGTTGGCGGTACCTTTGCAAAAGTTAAGGCCAATATGATCATGGCGGTGAAAGAATTGAAAGACACTCCGACTCGTTTAGAATGGCAGTTTTTGCCGTTAAGAAATAACGAGCATGAGGTTGAAACAGCTAAGGAAATGGCTGCTGAAATTGGGATCAATTATTTCATGAAGGGATATCGGGAGACCGATCCCGAGTTGTCACCAAGAAATCCAGAGCTGCGATCTAAATTTGCTCCGAAGCCTTGCACAGACATTTACGTTCAAGGTGGAATCTATTGGAATGGTGACGTGGTTCCATGTTGTTACGATAACGATGGAGCCGAGATCATGGGTAATATCCATAACAACACTCTTCAAGAGATTTGGGATTCACCGAAGTACAAAGACTTTCGTAAGCGTGTTGATAATGCAAAAGAACATCCTGAGAATGAACCCGATATTTGTAAGGGTTGCTTGCGCTGGAGATAGGTTTTGAAACTTTATCTTTCAAAAAAAAATGAAAAAATGGGCGGAGGGAGCAATACCTTTGCTGGCCTATTTGAAAAATACGCAAGTAAAAATGGACACAAAATTGTAAGTTCAATCGATAAAGCCGAAAGAGCTATTATTGTCGCGCATTTGGGCGATGAAGAATCTATTCGGAAAGCCAAGGCAAATGGATGCTATATTGTTCATCGTTTGGACGAGCATTTTGAATCAGACGAAACGGGCTATCGGAAAGAAAAACATGATTTAATTCGACGATTGAACAAGTTGGCGGACGTGACCATCTATCAAAGTCTGTTTGTTCAAAATAATGTACAGCCATTTTTAGCCGCTGAAAATTTTAAAGTTATTTATAATGGTACGGATCCAAAAGTGTTCTTTCCCGGAAAAAAGATCGGTCAGTTCGTAGGTCATGTTTCTTGGGGAATTGATCAAAAAAAACGCCTCGATCTTTTGCATCAGTTTATTTTGAAAAACCCCAAACTTAATTTTTTATTGGTTGGTCGACACGGTGAAAGTGAATTTGATTTTAAGCTACCAAATGTGAAAATGGTGGGCGCTATCAAAAATAAAAAAATCGCGGACTATTATCGTGAAATGAATTTTCTGTTTTTTCCTTCTGAAAACGACCCATGTCCAAACACAGTCATTGAAGCCATTCTTTGCGGCGTCCCAGTTGTATATAATCCAATTGGTGGAACAATTGAATTGGTCCAAGATTGCGGTGTTTCATTGGATCAGGTCGATAAATTTTTAGAAAGTCCCGAAATATATCGCCAAAAATGTCAAAACAGATCCGACCTTCACTTTCAGACAATTTTTGAAAAGTATATTCATGCTTGATCTAGATATATTGCGAAAAGATATTTTAAGTTGGCTGGCATCTTTAGATCCGAAACAAAGTGGACGATTTCCATTTTCTAAAACCGGGGCCATATATCAGCCGTCTGAAATTCATGGTTTAGGATCTACATCATTTGTCTCGAAAATAGTTTATACTTTGGATGCTAAAACTGATTTTCCGACCGAGAAGATGAGTGAATTTCTACTTTCTTTTCAGGGCAAAACTGAACGATGGCCTGAATATTTTGAGGATCAAGTCCTACTTAGTAAGGTGGATGGATTGGGCCGAGGTCGATATCGACTTTCTTTTTTTCCTTTAAACAAGCTCTTTCCCAATCAAGATGTTCGTCGAGCAGAAACTCGGCAAGCTATTGCAGCGTTAAAATGTTTGGGAAAGATTTCTAAAAAACCTATGCGAAGTCTATACCCCAATGGAAAAGATCAGGTGCAAAAGTATTGGGATCACTTGAATTGGGAAAATCCATGGGCCGCCGGATCTCATTTTAGTCATGCGCTGTTTTTTTTAAGACAGGATTTGGATGCCTTCCAGGTGATTGAAAATGAAAGCTCCATCGAGCAATTTACCTTGTTACTTTCTAAGATCTATCAGGCTGATAAAGGTGGTTGGTTCGTTGGTCAGCCTTCAGAAAATATTATTGTGAATGGAATTATGAAGGTATTGACCGGTTTACAGAGTGTTCCTACTGGGATTCGATCATTGGGAATCAATTTAGATGCGATCGTGGATAGGATTTTGAAATACAATTCTTTCAGTGATGCTTGCCATGTATTAAATGCGGTCTATATTTTGTGGTGCTGTACGCAACAGTCTGACTATCGGAAAGTTGAAGTCGAGCAATATTTGAAGCGAATTCTTGTTGAGGAAATACCAAGATTTAGAATGCCAGATGGGGCCTTTTCCTTTTATCCGAAAAGGGCACAAAATTACTATTATGGTTTGATCGTCACAAAAGGAATGGCCGAGTCGGATGTGCATGGCACTCATTTATTAACTTGGACCTTAGCAATGATTGGTGAAATTTTGAATTTACCAGGAGCTTCAAAATGGCGAGTTCCGGTTACATGAAAAAAACGATATGCATTCCATATGAAGATCTATCGCGAGGGGGAATGTATACTTTTCTGAGATACTTCAAAGAGTATTTGGAGCGACATCAGTATAGACTCAGTCGTAATATTTTTTCATTTTATGATGTTCTATTTATCAATTCCTTTATGACGCCAACTTGGAAAATTAAGTTGGCTAGGTTGATGAATCCCAAAGCTTGTTTTGTTCACAGAATAGATGGGTCCGCCGAGGATTACGGTCGAGGTCGTCCCTGGGACCTAGTTCAAGGAAACTCGAATCGACTTATGAATTTAACGATTTTTCAGAGTCGTTACGGAAAGCATGCGACCACTGAAAAATTTAAGGTTATCGATCAGGATGGCCCGATCATTTACAATCCAATTGATACAGACATTTTTTATTCGACACCAAAAAAGTTGGATAAACCAGTAGTAGGATATGTCAGCTTTAGTACCAACCCTAAAAAAGGTGCTGGGGTTTTGGTGGAATTAGCCAAAAGTAATCCCCAAATACAATTTCGATTTATCGGTAAGTTTGAAAATTTTGACTTGCCCAATAATGTTGAACTTGTTGGGCCCGTTCCCAACCGAGAACTTCCAGTAGAATTAAATAAATGTAATCTGTTTTGTTTTTTTTCACAGAACGAGACTTGTCCAAATGTGGTTTTAGAGGCCATGTCTTGTGGATTGCCTATTTTGTATTTAGACTCGGGCGGAACATCGGAGTTGGTCGAAGACGCAGGCGAGGCTGTGACAGTTGAGACTTTCAGCGCTGGGCTTGAAAAAGTTTGGGGCTCAATTGGGCAATATTCAGAAAAAGCCAGAACGCGAGCCGAGACTAAATTTTCAGTTGATTACATTTTGAGTCAGTACGTAAAAGCCATTGAGAGCAGAAGATGACTTTGAGTTTTGTTTTGCCCTCTAACTCAATTGATTACAATTCAGTTTCAGCTTCGGTCTGGATTCGAGGATTGCAATTGATTCCCTATCTGCAACGACTAGGGATTGAATGTCAGATCAATCAATATTCTGAAAAAACGGGTTGGGCCCTATTCGTTCGCACCTATGATGAGCAAGACTATTTGAATGCTGTGGAATTGAAGAAAAAGGGCGTGAAAATCCTTTTGGATTTATGTGTAAATTACGTAGACGCTTTTGAATTGAAGGGTCAAACCTATGGTCCAACAAAGGCCATGAGAGATAAGATTTTGAAGATGTTAGAAGTGGCAGATCTGACCATTTGCGCGTCCCAGTTTATTTGTGATCGAATTCAAAATCTGGGTAAAAGAGCGGTCTACATTCCGGACTCGGTGAACTTTGAACATTTTTCTTTTAAAAAGGATCCTCAAGATTTTTACAAAAAGAAATTAAATTTGGCCTATTCTGGGGTGGCTGTAAAATCAGAGTACTTATTTAAAAATATTTATCCCCAATTGGATTTTTCAAAATTTGAATTGACCGTGATCGCCGATCGACGACCATTTTGGTTTAAGAGGTATCAATTTAAGAAATGGAACTTCAATAGTTTTCCAACTGACATTTTGAAAAGTGAAATATGCTTGGCTCCCCGGGAAGTAAATGACCCCTATAACCAAGGACATAGTTTTTTTAAAGTGGGTGTTTTTATGGCACAAGGTGTGCCGGCGATGGCTTCACCGGTTCCATCATATTTTGAATTGGCACAATCAGGGAAGTTCCCAGGTCTTCTATCTGACAAGGATTCAGTTTGGATGGACCAGCTCAAGCTTTGGTTTGAGAACCGAGATGAGCTGGTTCGGATCTCCCAAGAGGCACAGGATGCCATGAGGCCGTTTAGCACTCAAAACATCGCTTCCCAATACGCGCAAGTCCTTAAGGGAATGTAAGGGCTCGACCTTGTATTGCGCTTCGCATCGGGTGAAATGCCCATAGAGTAGGCTTGTCCTGCGATTAAATGTGTGAGAAATATGGCAATTGTCTTTTCTTTCGGAAAACTTAGGAAATAGCAAGTCGTGTTAAAATCCAATGAAAAAACTCTCGCAATTGTCCATCGATTTATAGACATTTTCTTGTCGATTTTTGTTTGGTGTCTTTTGCAGGTTACGGTTGCGCATATTTACGATCTGCAAACGGTTGTATCTATCCATTTAAAAATTTCTTTTCCTTTAGGCTTTTTAACTTTTTACTTTTTAGCTCGCACTGGCCTTTATAGATCCCAAAGATTGAGCACCTTAAGAACTGAACTTGTGGCCGTTGTTCGGGCAAATTTTTTTGCAGTTTTGGCATTTTATGGTTTGATTTTTTTCGTAAGCGAAATGCCAATTCCTGAATATTTGTTTTTGATTTATTTTTTGATTTCAAGTTTGGTTTTTATGTCCTATCGAACAGCTTTGCGGGTCTTTCTAAGATCTTTGCGTCGTGCTGGCAAAAATAACCGCCATGTCGTTTTGGTCGGTTATGGGAAAATTTTAGAATCTTACGTTTCCACCATTCAAGGATATCCAGATGCGGGTATTAATTGGCTCACTTGGATCGATTCTAGGGGGGCCGCTCCTAAATTTGGAATTAAGGTTTATCAAGGCTCTTTGGCTGATTACTTGAAAGAGCACAATGTCGATTCGATTGTGATTGGATATCCCTACGATGAAAGCCAGCTTCTGGAAACCATCTTAAAAGAAAATTATGATCAAGTTGCGAGCATCATGGTTCTGCCGGATTTGCGTTATAACTATATCGGTTTTCAGGCAGACAATATGGCCGGATTTCCAACATTGCTTGTAAATCAACCGACGCTATCCACAATCGACGAAGTGAGCAAAAGAACTTTTGATATTATAGCTTCTGGCATAGGTATTCTTTTGTTGTCGCCGCTGCTTATACTTTTGGGCTTGCTGGTAAAAATTTCGTCCAAAGGTACGATCTTTTTTAGTCAAGAGCGAGTGGGTCTTGATGGTCGATATTTTAGAATGTGGAAATTTCGGACAATGATCCAAAATGCAGAAGAGCAGTCTAGGTGGACTATCGAGAACGATCCTCGGCGAACTAAAATAGGAAGTTTAATGAGAGCCACTTCTTTGGATGAGCTTCCTCAGTTGTGGAATGTCTTTGTTGGGGACATGAGCTTAGTGGGACCTCGTCCAGAGCAGCCTCAGTTTGTAACCAAATTTCGGCATGAGATCCCTGCCTATATGCTTCGTCATAAAATGAAAGCTGGGATCACAGGTTGGGCACAGGTGAATGGCTGGAGAGGCAATACATCTTTAGAAAAACGAATTGAGTGTGATCTTTATTACGTAAAAAACTGGTCACTTTGGTTTGATATAAAAATTATCCTTATGACTTTTTGGCGTGGTTTCGCGAATAGAAATGCATACTGATGACAAAAAATAGTCTAATGAACTTGAAAGAGACTTACGCTCAATATCTATCTCCGTATATTTTATGGATTGTTTTTATTTTTTTGGGGAAATTTTATTATCTATCTGGCACCACTAATGGAAACTTTCCCAAGGCAAGTGTCTATCTTGTCTTAATTCGAGATATTGTGACTTGGTCTTTTCTGGGATTTTGCTTATTAAAACTTAAAATCATAGATCGAAAAAAAGAAACTTGGTGGGTTTTTCAATTGTTCTTGTTTGGGCTGGCGGTTTCTTTAATGCGCCTAAATATGTCCGAGATGTCATTTAGTGATTGGTTACAGCATTCTTTAAGAAATACCTTGCTTCCAATTCTTTTTATTTCAGTTGGATTTGAGCTGGCAAAAAATAGCATTCTAAAAAATCCAAGTCAGATTCTTGTGCCAGTCATGTTTTGCAATGTTATTTTTTCTATCTATCAATTGCTGTGGCAAAGGGAATTACTGTTTTACCCGGCACGTCCCACTGGTTTAATGGGTGACCCAATTATCAATTCCCTATTTATTTCTTTGGGTTGGTTGGTTTGGCGACCTAAAAATTACCTTCTTTATTTTATATCGACTTTCTTTGTTTTTATGGTCTTAGGTTATGCCTCTTCGGTCAGTGTGTTGGTGAGTATTGTCCTGGCCATATTACTAATTTCTTATCGGTACTTAAAGTTAACAGGCATCAATAAAAAACTACTGTTAATTGTGGGTTCAAGCGCTGTTCCTGTCGTGCTGGGGCTTTGTTCGCCCAACATCTCGATGCTCAATTTCCGGATCGAAGGGGATAACGAACTGTTGATAAATAAATCTGAGAAAATATTAGAATCATTGAGTGAGACAAAAAATTTGAATTTAAACCCAGACAGCTCGCGCCGTTCAGTTGGAAAACGAATTCAGCATAATCTATTGCCGTTTGAAGTCTGTAATTCTGATAACTATTTTTGTTTGGTTGGCGATATTTCTAAGGAAAAAATTTGGAAGGTCGATGCAAATTGGGCTTCGCTGGTTTTGAATTGGGGATTGCCATTTTTCTTCATCAGCTGTGGATTGTTGTTTTTTTTCATGTATAGGCTAGTTCAATTTCTAAATGAAAATGGCATTGCTGTTTTTTTGAAGAACATGGGATGGCTTACTGTCTTTATTTCAATATTGGGACTGTTTTTCTTCAATACTGTGACCTATAAATTTCCCATAAACATTCTGCTCTATTTAAGCGTTGGCGTTCTTTTTTATGAAGTGATATCGGCAGCCAAAAAAACACGATCAGACAATTAAGCCTTATTTTTTTTAAAAACAAAATAGCAAATATGACCGGTAGCTGGTGAAAAAGCTGCATTTATGATTTTTCGAAAAATTCGAGACAATATGTTTTGCGAATTATAGATTTTTTGCATGAAACCTATATTTAAAAACTCATCTTTTAAACCTTTAAAGCCATCTAAAAAATGGGAATTCACATATTCAAAACCTATCGAACGGAAATAAGAAACGACCTTTTCTGGATCCAGTGCGAACTGATAAAATTGAGATTGAGTTGAAGGTGAATTTTTGTAAATGGGATAAAATCCCAATTTGGATTTTAGCTTTCTAATGGGTGACATAGCCGGTACGGTCAAAAATAAATAGCCACCTGGAACAATGGTCCTAAGCATCTCTTGGGCGATTTGATCATAACCGTCGTAAAAATGTTCTATGACCCCTAAAGACCAATAGCCGTCCAGAGTCTGATTTCCTATGGGAAGGTTGCGAACGTCACCCACGAGCACATTTAAGTCGGGATAATTTTTCTTGATATGGCTGACTGTTTTCTCGGCGAAATCAATTCCGATGGCATCAAAACCCGCATCTTTCAAAGAATAGACTTTTTCCCCTAGTCCACATCCGCCTTCTAAGACTTTACTTCCAGGGGGAAGGTATTTGGAGGTTTCCTTTTGAACAAACTTATCGACTCTGAGTTGGCGAGGATTGGCCTCCCAATGTTCGTCCCAATACTGGCTTTCGGCGGCTTGCCGAACATAGACGAGGGCTTTACGTTGAGGGTCAAAAAAGATCTTCATGAAACTCTGCTTCCATCTAATTTACAGATATTTTCATCATAATTTGAAATCACTCTAAAAGCATGATCAATTTACCCGTACGCATTTATTTTAAATTTAACGGTGGTGTGGCAGATGAAAAAAGTTTTAGTAACTGGCGCGGCTGGATTTATTGCAAATCAAGTTTGTCATCAACTACTTAAAAAGGGTGTTGAAGTCGTCGGCATCGATAATTTAAACGACTATTATGACACCAGACTAAAAGATTTCCGCCTTCAAACAATCATTCAGAATCCCAAGTTTACTTTTTATAAAATGGATATTGAGAGTCGAGAAGGAATTAAAGAGGTGTTTGCGAAACACAAGTTCGATGCGGTGTTTAATTTGGCTGCAAGAGCCGGTGTGCGCGCCAGCATGGAAAATCCATTTATCTATTTTTCTACCAATGTGATTGGTGCACTTAATATTTTGGAAGAAATGAGAGGCAAGTGTTCGAAGTATATTTTAGCTTCAACCTCTTCATTGTATGCAGGTCAATCAATGCCCTTCACAGAAGAGCTTGCAGTCAATACTCCGATTTCACCCTATGCTGCTTCTAAGAAGTCGGCAGAGGCAACTGCATATTCCTATCACCATTTATATGGAATCGACGTGAGTGTAGTCAGGTATTTTACTGTTTATGGTCCCGCGGGTCGACCTGACATGAGTATTTTTAGATTCATTCAATGGATCGACAAAGGTGAAAAATTGGAAGTGTTTGGCGACGGAGGTCAGGCCAGAGATTTCACTTATGTGGATGACATTGCAAATGGGACAATACTTGCTGCAAAGAATGTTGGCTACCAGGTTATCAATCTTGGTGGTGGTCAAAAGCCCATTAAGATCAATACCGTTATTGAAATGATTGAGCGTGAGCTTGGAAAAAAAGGAAATATTGATAATCGAGATTTTCATAAGGCAGATGTTTTGGAAACATGGGCTGATATTTCCAAAGCCAAGAAAATTCTGGATTGGGAGCCAAAGGTTTCGTTTGAAGAGGGAATCTCAAAAACCATTCAGTGGTACAGAGACAACCATGACTTTGTGAAGAGTATTCGCCTTTGAAAAATAGTGAACTGGAAGGGCAAAAGAATCAATCGAGGGTGATCCAGTGGTTGATTTGGGCTATTTTATTTGGGAAGTTTTATTTTCTTTGGGGATTTTCAACCTGGCCTAAATCGGCAGCGCCCATCCCATTGGTTTTTATCCGAGATGTATTTGTTTTAGGATTTATTGGCTATATTTTCCGGAACTTTTTAGATCAGCAATTTTTGAAAAAAAAATGGATGCTGTTTGTACCAGCATCCATGGGTCTATTTTTGGGTCTATTGCATTTGCTAAATGAGAAAAGTTTGGAAATCTGGGGTCAGCACTATCTGCGAAACTTCACTTTGCCATTACTTATTTTTCCTGCCGGAGTCCTTTTATTTAACTCTAAAAATAAGATTTCTATTGGTCAGATTTTGACCTTTTTCTTTTGGATAGATATCGCAATTAGCCTTTTGCAAAAAAACTTTTTTCCAAATTTGATGTGGGGTGGTCGACCGACAGGTCTTTTAGGTGATCCATTGATCAACTCGATGGTTCTTTTTTGGGGATGGTTTTCAATTTTACAGACGGCGCTTCAGAATCCGAATGTAAGAAATAGGACTTTGTTTCTTTTGGCTACTGGTTTATTTGCATTGTTGATTCAGTTTTTAAGCTCTGTCAGCGCCCTATTGGCCATGATTGGAGCCTTAGTTTTTCTAACTGCGATTTCTGGGAAATTTAGATCTTCCATTTTCAGTTTTCTATTGCGTATAAAATTAATCGCAATGATCGGGGTAATTTCTTTAGTCGGAGCCACATTTTATTTTAGCAAAAATACAAATGTCTTTGAGGCTGACTTAATGATGAATAAGTTGACGGCATTGACTGATGGTCTGCTTTGCCAAGGGGAGCAGTGTGCAAAAATACATTGGTCATTGCAGGGTCGTATTAAAAGCAATATGCGAGCGATTGAGCTGTGTCAGGAGAGTTTCTCAAAATGTTTGTGGGGAAATTTTTCCAGCGGGCAATATGAACGATTGGACTCAACAGTTGCCTCTTTGATGGTAAATTGGGGAATGTTGTTCACTATAGTCTTTTTTATTTGGATTTTTCTGACGATGGTTCGTGTTCACAAGAGTTTAGATTTATCTAGTGACAAAGACCCAGACTGCTATTTATGGAACGTAATTTTTATTTCAAGTTTAATTTTCAGCCTTTTCAATGCGGTCATGTATCGGTACCCAGTTAATATTTTTATGTATTTGTCTATGGCGTGGATATGGGTTGCGGGAACCTACCATGCTAGACAAAGCGCTAGGTGACAAAAACTGGTCCCAGTGAAAATATTCATTCCTTAAAATCTAGGATTAAATAGGAAGATGAGAAAGATCTTCCTATTTCTGTTTCTATTGATTGAATTTTCTATTTCAACTGCTTTTTCGCAAAGTCCACAAAGTTATCAACAAAAGGCTTCTGAAGTTTTGGGGCACTGGTCCTGTGATATTTTTGAAAGCGACTTATATGATGTGGCCTATGTCGCCATCGTCGATCAAAAATTAGATATTTCTTCGGTCGATGTCATGAAAGTTTTTTCTTTGTTGATCGATCAAAAAGAAAAACTTTTGTCTGAGGTAGAACGACGAAATCTAAAGAATTTAATTCAGAAATTTTATCAATTGGTGTTGGATAGGTCTCATCAAAATCTTAAAGACCTATTGGAAAAGGTAACCGCTGCTGAAGCTGGAATTCAATTGGAATTGGAGTCTGAAGCCCTTCAGAAACAATTGAAATCTTGGAGAAGCGAATTGTCCGATTTCAGAAAAGGGACAAATATCAAATGTCCTCTTGGCTCTGATAGCCATCGGGCACCGTTTGCAAATCCCTTGGGCCTGAGCTTGGCTGCTGATAAAGTTCTTGGAGTCGCATATCAAAGTTGTGCCGCAGTCAACTTGCGCCCGATGACGAAAGAAACAGAGACCGCAAAAGGAATTGAGATTATTGGCACTCACCCTGACGGTGTTGGGAAGAAAAGGCGAATTCAAAATCTAAATCAACTTTTGCAAACTGATTATTACTTGCAAAATTTCCCTGTCAATAATCAGTGCCGTGATATTCGAAGTTCTCCTATGATTTATGATTATGGTGGCAAGCCAAATACGCCGACAAATGAAAATGTATTGGATTTTTTCGTGAATGATGGTGATGGAACTTCCGTGTTGGGTATTGATTGCAGTGGCTATGTTTTTAGCTCTATAGGAGCCGCTGGATTTAGGTTAGAGCCCAATAAAAAATTGAAACCCATTTTAGTTCATGGGATCAATGCAGCTGCTTATATGGAACCTCAAAAAAATGGCATGGGTTGTTTTCAGAAAATTAAAGTCGGTGCTTCGGGAACGATTTTGCCCGGAGATATTATCTCCAAAGTTGGACATGTGGTTGTTGTGAAATCGATTGGGCCCGATCCTTTGGGGATTTTAAAAGTCGAGACGGCAAACGACTGCGATAAGATTTCGATTGGTGATTTTGATTTTGTTGTTTCGCAAAGTAGCCCAAGTAAAGGTGGGATCGGAATCAATCAATATGTCGCCAAAGACTATTTGACTGAAAGTGCAAGTATGAAGTCTGGCCTTGAAGCTTTTGCGAGATCAGCCTGTAAAGCGCGCTTTGCAAACACAGATCGCGAGGTTTTGGGCGAATTGGTGCAAGTGACAAGACATAAAATGACAAGTGAATGTCTGGACAACCCGATTGCCTTACGTGGAGAATCTTGCCTTAACTCTTGTTTGAACTCTTTCTAAGCGCGAAGACATTTCCCAATAAGCAAAGTGCTGCACCTAAAATGGTATTCCACTGCCAAACAAACTGCTCGAAGACCGATGACAATCCTAATGCTAAAATTGGTGTGATGATGTTGGCGTAAGCTGCTCGAGAGGCGCCAATTCGTCCGATCAAGGTCAAATAGGCTTGAAACGCAATGACCGTTCCGAATACGGACAGATAGCCAAGAGATAACCAATATGACGAAGTCAGATTGAATTGAAAAGATGCATCAGACAAAAGAGCTATGACTAAGGTGATCGCGGTTCCATAAAGCATTCCCCAAAAGTTGCTGGCTAAAATAGGGATTTTGACTTTTTGAATTTTTGCGGAAATTAAATTTCCAGTTGAAGCAAATACTGTTCCCGCCAAACCTAAGCCCAATCCTAAGACGCCATTTAAGTTTGTGTTGAAATTGGTAATTTGATCAAAAAACAAAAACAAAATTCCTGAGCCACCTAAGAACGCACTTAAGTAGACTTGCTTGGTTGGTTGAACTTTAAAATAGAATTTTTGGCCAACGATATTGAAATAGATAATTAAAGTAAAAGTAGCGGCCACCAATCCAGAAGGAATATATTGTTCTGATCGATAGAAAAACAAATAGTTCAGCGAATAAAGGCAAAAGCCTTGGATGAAAAATAGAAAGTGCTGCTTTCGATTGAAGAGAAGGGTGTTTTTTTTAATTAAATTTAGAACAAGGCAAATTCCAGCTGCTAATGCGAATCGGTACAATACCGAAATCGTCGGGTCGACCGACCCTAATTGAAATTTAATGGCAAACCAAGTTGAGCCCCAAACCAATACAACAACGATATAGAGTAGAAGATTTTCCAATTGCAGTAAGTTAGACCTGAGGGGAGTTAATAGATATTGATAACGCGCCAAGGCTAGGCCCTAAACAAACCCTGACATGACCTTTTCCAATGAAATGTTACAAGGTTTGTAACACAAGAATACAATTGGGCACTTAATTAAGGAGTATTTAATTATGAGTACAACCACTAGGTCATTACCGATGAAGAAGATTTCTGAGTACGTAGATATGGATTTACTATTAAGTTCATTAATCGCAGCATTGGTCTTTGCAGTTATCTTTTTTAGCGGCCAAGCAAAAGCAGCTGAAGTGACAGGTGCAGGTTCTTCTTTTGTTTATCCGATCATCTCTAAGTGGGCGGATGCTTATAAAAAAGAAACTGGCAATTCGATCAATTATCAATCCATCGGTTCTGGTGCAGGTATCAAACAGATTCAAGCAAAGACAGTAGATTTTGGAGCCTCTGACATGCCGATGAAGCCTGAAGATTTAGAAAAAGGTGGATTGGTTCAGTTTCCAATTATCAACGGTGGAGTTGTTCCGGTTCTGCATGTTGGTGATATTAAGGCCAACGAACTGAAATTAGACACTAAAACTTTGGCGGATCTATTTTTGGGCAATATCAAAAAGTGGAATGATCCAGCAATTGCCAAATTGAATCCTAAAGTCAAACTTCCGGATATGGACGTCACAGTTGTTCATCGTGCAGATGGTTCTGGAACGACCTTTATTTTTACAAATTATTTGGCAAAGGTGAGTGAGGAATGGAAATCAAAAGCAGGCGAAGGTACGACAGTTAATTGGCCAGTTGGGGTCGGAGCAAAGGGCAACGAAGGAGTTGCTTCAAATGTTCAACAGATTGATGGATCTATTGGCTATGTAGAGTACGCCTATGCCTTACAAAATAAAATGGCCTATGCACAATTGCAAAATGCGGCAGGGCAGTTCGTAAGTGCATCTGCTGAAAGTTTCGATGCAGCTGCAGCAGGCGCTGATTGGGCGAAAGCTCAAGATTACTATCTGATCATGACTAATGCTGCCGGTAAAAAAAGTTGGCCAATTGCTGGGTCAACCTTTGTGATTATGCATAAGTCCCAAGTGAAACCTGAACAGGGCACGGCTTCGTTAAAGTTTTTCAAATGGTCCCTTGAGCGTGGCGCTAAAATGGCAGAAGAACTTCACTACATTCCATTGCCAAAAAAATTGACTTCTATGGTTGAGAAGACTTGGAAGGAACGAGTTAAATCCGAAGATGGCAAACCAATCTCAGTTGGGCTATAGTAACAATTGATGTCAAATTCTGAAGTGACCGAGACCTTAGATTCTCCAAGAGCTGTGACTTTTGGGGAAAAGATAAGGGACTCGGTCGAATCATTTTTATTTAAGCGATTTCATCACCGCCAATTTCAAATTGAGCGGATTTTCTATTTTTTAACGTTCTCATCATCGCTATTTGTTTTGATTCTTTTTGGCGCATTGATTTTTTCTTTGAGTTCGGGCGCGTGGTTAGCTCTTAGCACATTTGGGTGGTCTTTTTTGACCACGGTTAACTGGGATCCAGTGCAAGATCAATTTGGAGCTTTGGGACCAATGACAGGAACTTTGGTGACCTCCATATTGGCGTTGCTAATGGCTGTGCCGGTTTGTTTTGGAATCGCGATTTTTTTAACGGAGCTTGCGCCCAAGCGATTGCGCACTTTATTGGGAACGTTGATTGAATTGTTGGCGGCAATCCCCAGTGTGATCTATGGAATGTGGGGTTTGTTTATATTTGCCCCATATTTTGCCAAGAATATTTCTCCTTGGATTTCACATACGATTGGTCCCTTACCAATTGTGGGGCCATTTTTTCAAGGGCCTCCGATGGGTATCGGTGTTTTTTCGGCTAGCGTAATTTTAGCCGTGATGATTGTTCCGTACATCACCGCCATCATGCGAGATGTTTTTTTGATCGTTCCACCGATTTTAAAAGAGTCCGCATTTGGCCTGGGTTCGACGACTTGGGAGGTGGCGTTTAAGGTTGTGCTTCCTTACACAAGAAACGGCGTGATCGGTGGTATCTTGTTAGGA